>JBEEMV010000182.1:0-3022 GCA_041192505.1 Bacteroidota bacterium | reverse complement strand
AAATTTTTGCTGCGCTTGTTTTACATTTGCTGCGCAATAAAGAAAACACAATTGAGTTGAAAAAAGATTTCGATTTTAGTTTATCACAATATTTTGCTGTTGGCATTAATTTTAAAAATTCTGATATAGAAATCAGAAGCGATTTTTCATTAAATGAAGATCAACAATTGCAATGCTTACAAATGGCTGCCAAAGCAGGTTTCAACGATTTTATTTTATTACACACTTGCAATAGAACTGAGGTGTATGGCATTGGCGAACCACAAATAGCCAAAGAAATATTATGCGAAGCCGTTAATCAACCCATCGAAATTTTTAATCAACAACAATTTTTAAAACAAGGCAACGATGCCTTTGAACATATTTTTTCGGTAGCGGCTGGTTTAGATTCGCAAATATTGGGCGACTATGAAGTATTAGGGCAATTTAAAACCGCTTGTAAAAATGCTAAACGCAATAATTTGATGAGCCCCTACTTCGAAAGGCTTACTAATACTTGCGTTCAATCATCAAAAGAAATAAAAACAAATACAGATTTAAGTAAAGGCACAGTTTCGGTTTCGTTTGCAGCAGTTGAAAAATTGATGACCGAATATGGCAACAAAGCTTTTAGTGTATTGGTAATTGGCATGGGTAGTTTTGGGCAAAATGTGGCTAAAAACATTAAAAATTATTTGCCAAATGCAACAGTAGCTTTATCTAACAGAACCGATGCTAAAGCCGAAAAATTAGCTTCGGCATTGGATTATACAGCCATTCCTTATCAATCGGTTATTGAACAAGCTAAAAATTTTAATGCTGTATTAGTGTGTGCTGCGCCTAACGACTATTTATTTACCACACAAAATTTTACTAAAGGCAACATTGAATTGATGTTGGATTTGTGTGTACCACAAAGTATAGAACCTAATGTGGCTAAGGCTTTCGATGTAGAAATAATGCGATTAGATGATATATCGGCATTGCTGAATAAAACATTAGAAAAACGAAAATTCTTTTTGCCTTTGGCTGAAGAAATTGTTACCAAAAATATTAATGAGTTTGGGCAATGGCTAATGGTTTATTTAAACCGAGATAAAATTTTACAATTAAAAAATACCCTACTAAATATCATGGATCAATGTCCGCATTTGATGGATATGGAAGTAGCCAAACGCAACAAAATGATTAATGTAGCCATCAATCAATTGGTGCAAGACATTAAATTAAAACCCACTTCTGAAATTAGTATTGAAAATGCTGTTCAGCATTTTATAAAAACCAACCACTCCATTTTAGTTGAAATCAAACATTAAAATAGGAACTCGAGATAGCCAATTGGCGCTATGGCAAGCCCAATTTATTCAGCAAAAACTTAATACCGTTGCTACTACCCAATTAATAGAAATTAAAAGCGAAGGCGATATTGATTTGGTTTCGCCCTTGTACGAAATGGGTGTACAAGGCATTTTTACCAAAACATTAGATGCAGCATTATTGAATAAAAAAATTGATGTGGCTGTGCATTCATTAAAAGATGTACCTACTCAATTGCCCCAAGGGCTTACTATTGCTGCCATTTTACCACGAGCTAATTATACAGATTGGATGGTGGTAAAAGATAGAAATATTGATTTTGAAAAACCACTAACCATTGCCACCAGTAGTTTGCGCCGCAAAGCACAATGGCTAAACCGATACCCTAATCATACCTTCGAATTATTAAGAGGCAATATAAATACTCGATTACAAAAACTACAAACCAACCCACATTGGGCTGGTGCTTTGTTTGCCGCCGCTGGTGTTGAACGTATTGCATTGCAAATACCACATTATATAGCGTTAGATTGGATGTTGCCAGCGCCTGCACAAGGTGCAATTGCTGTTGTGTGCAGAGAAGATGATTTGAATACAATGGCTAATTGCCAAAATTTTAATGATGAGCAAACGGCAATATGTGTGCAAGCCGAACGACAATTTTTACGAACATTAATGGGTGGCTGCTCAATGCCCATAGCGGCTTTAGCTACAATAGACACAAACCACACCATGAACTTTAAAGGCAATATTTTAACGATTGATGGCAAAGAAAAAGCCGAAGTTGAAATGATAATTGAAAAAATAAATTTTGCCGAAGCAGGAAAAATAGCTGCCGAAAAATTATTACAAAATGGTGGTGATGTGATTTTGAAAAAGGTGAAAGGATGAAAAATTAATTCTTACGAATACCTTTTAAATATTCAACTTCTGCCTCAAGATGCTTTATATATTGCTTATATCCTTCGCTATTTTCTTGCCCAATTTGAACAACACTAGAAGCATTTTCATTAACACTTTGGTGAAAATTAAAAACCGTGTTTGAATCCATTTGAATTATTGTTTGTAATGGAATTCTATAATAATTACATAACTCTACAATTGTAATTAAAGACAAAGCTGGGTTTCTACCATTCTCAATTCTACTAATTACAGTATGCGACACCTTCATTTCTTTAGCTACTGTTTCCAATTTTAATTTTTTTGAACTCCTTACAGTATGCAAGTTTGAACCAATTTTTTCTAATAATTCTTGGGCATTAATTGTATCCATATTTTTTTATATCGGTTTAAAATTGTGATTAATAGGAACAAATATAAACCATGTTTAACAACTTCTGCTTTTAGAAAAAAATATTTTTGCCATTATTCAAAATTAACACACCCTTACCTAAAAGTTTTTCCTTTTTCTGCAAAAGGAATACAATTATGAAAAAAATAATTCTACTTTTTTCTTTAGTAATTTTATCAATTGTTGTAAAAGCACAACTTACAATTGTTACTGATAATAGTTGGCAAACTTCCATATCGTCTCCATCTTTGGGCTGGAATTCAAACACCTCTTCTGGATGGACAGGCGGAATGATATGGAGTTCGCCGTCGGCTGGTGTAGCTTCTTGTGGATTTGCATTACCAATAGGTTGTAATTCAATTTGGGATAATGCAAATACATCTTTAGCTACAGTTTATTTCAGAAAAACTTTTAACTTAGCATCATTATGTGGTA
>JBEEMV010000181.1:0-6457 GCA_041192505.1 Bacteroidota bacterium | reverse complement strand
TATTTTAGAATGGATGAATGATAATAATTACACAGCTCATGTAAAACGATTAGGCATACCCGATACATTTATTGAACAAGGTACACCCAAAGAATTACAACAAGAATGTGGTTTTTATGTGGATGATGTGGTGGTGGCGGTTAGGGAGATGCAATAATAATTTAGAAAGAATTTATTTCGTGCCTATGGCACTTGATTGTTCAATCTTGCTTGTTTATGTTACCGATATGTTGTGCCTATGGCACAAATGTCCCAAATAAAATCCTTCGTCTGAATTTTTAAGATGTTTTTGTATTCAATCACGTAGTGATTAAATATCGGTAAAAAAATGTGGTAATGATTTTTCAAAATCCCACAGGGATGATATATTGATAAAGTAAAGTTAATACGGATAAACAGGTCGATAGTTTTTGAATTCCTCCAAATATGGAATTTGTTTTTCGGTCAGCTCTACAAATAATCTCTCAACTTCTAATGGCTCTTTTTTGTTAACCGAACAGAAGTAAAAACGCCCAATTTTATTTGAAGTTTCTTTATCGATATTTTTTAGGATGTCGATAAATTCATCTGCATTAATTTTATCTTTTTTAAAATACTCTTCAAAATAAAACATTGCATGAAGTTTATCATCAATACCTATTTCTGCTAAAACTTCATACGTTTTCAAATCCTTTAATTTGGCTTCATTTAGCAATTCAACTTCTCTTTTGGGAGGAGAAATCAAATAAATTTCGGCTTCATTTTTTAGTTCCAATTCTATTCGTTCAATATCATCTTCGCATTTTACATCCCAAATTATTGCTCTGAATTTCATTACTTTTGGTAGACCAAATCTCTTTAAAATTTCATCTTCATTATCATGTTTTTTTCGGTAAGTTGTTTGTAATTCATCATCTATTAAAATAGCATTTATTCCTCCTTTGCTTTTGAATGCTTTGCTAAGTGAAATATGCTTTATAAATAAGTCTTTCATAATTAATAATAAAAATAATTACTTGTGTAATCGTTGGTATCTGTAAAAGTGGTAACTGAATTATTTACATGCAATTCAATAGTTGCAAGTGACCCCATTCGGTTTCTACATAAGTGTACATTAAATACATTCTTTAGTCTTTCGTCAATTTTGTTATGAAGGTCATAAAAACAAGGTAAATGCAATAACATTATCCTGTCGGCATATTGTTGAGTTTCGTTTCTTAACTGCGTAAGGTATGGTCTGAAAACACCATCTTTATCGCTTTTAAAAGTTAACTTACTACTTACAACAACACAAATATTTAACTCTAAGGCAACTTTTTTTAATTCACGACAAAGTAGTTGTAAGTCATACTCTATAATGTTCTTAAGATGTTTAGTGTCATCGTTAGAAGTTAAAGATTCAAAAAAAATAATTTTTACTCCATTTTCAATAACCATTTTTTTGCATTGTTCAATTAAAAAAGAAGTTGAATGAATGTAATTATCATTTATTATCAATTCTCTTTTTTCTAACTCGGCGGCGCAATTTTTTAGGTTTAAAATATTGTTTTCGGAAAGCTTATGTTCATTTAAATGAAATGTTGGAATCTCGGAAAGGCAGGATAACATGCGAATCAATAATGAAGTTTTAGAATCGTGTAGAGAAATAAAACCAACCTTACTGTGTAACGACATGTTCAATGCTAGATTAATCATAAATTGATCTTTGCAATTTCCATTATCCCCAGCTAGAACAATCATTTCACCAAGATGAAATCCACCATCAATTTTATCCAAATCTGCAAAGCCTGTCTTAATAATTTCATTATTTTTATAGTTAGGGTTTATGAAATTATCAATAAATTTTTTTGCTGTTTTTGAAACTGCGATAGGTTGTTTTTCAGGAAAATCGCTCCATTTCTTTCCAGGAATTGGTTTCACAAACTTTGTTGGTTCGTCTATTTTTTTTGAATACTCTTTAACCATGTAAGTAATGATTTCGCAAAGCCCACTTATTGAACTTTTTGCCACTTCTTCGTTGCGAAAAGATATATGGTCTGCTTGATAAGACTCGACTAAATATTCTAACACCTCTCCATTTTTTATTATTTTTTGAAGCATTTCAATTTTTTCATCCATAGTAGTTTTATCCCAAACTGACGAATGTGGATTTAGTATTGTTTGTAAACTTCTATGCTCAAAATTGTCATCATCAAAAATTTTTGCAATTTTCGATTCGTATAAAAACTCTGTACTCATGATATTTTTTTTAATAAATTATTCTGTTTTATTTTTTAACGAAGCTGCAAGCAAATTGCAGATTGCTTCTTCAGCCACTTTTGCAATATGATTTTGGTTTTGTTCGATATAGCGGTCTTTATAATCTTCAATTAAAAAATTTAGTTCTTCGCCACCATCAACAATTCGTTTTAAGATTTTTAACTTTTCATCCATAGCAGTTTTACCCCACTCGGTTGAGTATGGGTCGAACAATGTTCGCAACGTTCTATGTTTATAAAGTTCAATGCCAAAAATTTTATCAATTCTAAATTCGTAATCAAGATGTTGGTTCATTGGCTATTTTATTTATCGGTTTCTCTCCAAAAGTGTACATTATCAATTCAATAGTTCTGAATTTTGTCATTGGAGAATTAATTTGTTTCTCAAGAAGAATATGAATTTCATTATAACTCTCTTGCTTTGATATGTAATCACAAAATTTTATATAGCCCAAAAAAGCTTCATACTTATCAATTCTATCATTTGGCTCACAATTCGTCAAATAACGAAACACTCTACTATCCCAAATTGAAATGTTTTCTGGGTTTATGAAGTGTAAAATTTTTGAGGTGCCAACCAAAGAGTTATTAAACAATTTTTTTAAAACCATTAGCTGCTCTTGCTTTGGAATATCTCCTTGTTTTACAATATTTAAAACATTAAGAGCCTCATCAAATTTGTCAGAACGAAAATCAAATATTGTAGGCATCCAACCGTAAGTGAAATTTATTGCAATTACTAAGTTATGTTTACTGATTGGCTCTTTTAAGTTACTAAAATAGCTCAAAAACTCTTTATAAGAAATGTAATCAGACTCCTCTTTTAATATCAGATTTTTCCCATCAGTCAAAATTTTTTCTATTGGTACATTTGCTTTAAAAAATTCAAAGCATTCATCAATACTCCAGTTTTTCTGAATTTTCTTTACATCTTCTTCCATTAAATTGATTTTTTAATCTGTTTTTTCCAATATACTATAAATCTTATTTAGATTCCTAATTTTTCTGAGAATTTTTTTGCAAAAACCAGATAAATAGCCTGTTTGTGGGAGATTAAAATGCATATAGCATTTTTAGCCCTTCATTAAAGGAGCTGACTTTTTATGAAATCAAGATTGGGAGACGTGATAAATTAAATTTTAGTAACTCTTGTTTTTAGCTTTGTAATGGTTATAAAATAATTATCCGTTTGATTCACGAACTTATTTACTGCTAACAACAATTGATTTTCTATTTGTGAATAGTTAGGTTGGTCGTATCTTAAAAAAATTACAGATAAGTTTTTTGTTTGGTGGGCAAATACCATTTCTCCAAAATCTTTATCCTCTGTTAAAAGAGTAGCTTGATTAGATTTTGCAATTTGCACTACTTCAGAGTCGGTTATTCCAGAAAAATTTTCGGCTATTGAAATTACATCAAAATTATTTTTTCTTAATAATTCAATCCAATAACGCTCTACGTTTTCATCTGCAATTATCATGCTGCTTCAATAGTTTCTTCATTGGCAATTACATCGGCTGCATATTCCATTGCTGCCTGAATTTGAGTTTTGTTTAAGCTTGGGTATGCTTCTAACATTTGCTCTAATGAATAACCATTTGCAAATTTTCTGATAATTAATTCAACTGTAATTCGAGTACCCTTAATAATAGGTTTACCCTGCATTACTTGATGATTGCGTTCTATCAAATGTTTGTATTGCATATTTTTAGATGTAAAATAAAATAAATTTTTTGTAAAAATAAAATAGTCAATCTTGTCGTTTCACTAAATTAGCATCTACCTTTTCTGTTTTATCAACTCACCCCCTGCTCTTTCAATCTTTCGGTGTTTTCTTCAAATTGTAATTTATCAAGCATTTCTTGTATTTCGCCATTCATTACGGCATCCAAGGTGTAAAGCGTTAAGCCAATACGGTGGTCGGTCATACGCCCTTGCGGAAAATTATACGTTCTTATTTTTGCACTTCTATCACCTGTGCTTACTAATGTTTTTCTTTTAGCAGCAATAGCATCTTCATGTTTTCGCACCTGCTCTTCATACAATTTCGAACGCAATTTATTCATCGCTTTTTCTCTATTACCCAATTGTGAACGCTCGGTTTGACAAATAACTACAACGCCTGTTGGAATGTGCGTTAACTGAACTTTAGTTTCTACTTTATTTACATTTTGTCCGCCAGCACCACCACTTCGTGATGTTTCCATTTTCACATCACTTTCTTTTAATTCAAAATCTATTTCATCGGCTTCGGGCATTACAGCCACCGTAGCGGCGCTTGTATGCACCCGTCCGTTGGCTTCGGTATGAGGCACACGTTGCACTCGATGCACACCACTTTCAAATTTTAAAGTACCATATACATCTTCGCCAGTTACTTCCATCGATACATCTTTATAACCACCCACAGTACCTTCGCTTTCATCTAGCAAAGCCACTTTCCAGCCACGGCGTTCGCAATAGCGCTGATACATTCTTAATAATTCGCCAGCAAATAATGAGGCTTCATCGCCACCTGTTCCAGCCCGTATTTCAATAATTGCATTTTTTGCATCTTCTGGGTCTTTAGGAATTAACATCAATCTAAGACGTTCTTCTAAATCTATTTTCCTTGGTTCTAAAATTTCAATTTCTTCTTTTGCCATTTGCCTCATTTCGGCATCTTTTTCGGTTAAAAAAAGTTCACGGCTTTCTTCATAATTTTTTAATACGGTTCTGTATTCACGAAAAATTAAAACCAGTTTTTCTAATTCTTTATATTCTTTACTTAATGCCGTAAATTTTTTGATGTCGTTCATCAAATCGGGCTGTGTAAGCAATCTTGCAATATCTTCAAACCTATGTTCGGCTACTTCTAATTTGTCAATCATGTATAAAAATCAATAATTTTTGAGGCTGCAAAGTTGCAAAGAATTTTGCAAGCAAATGAATTGATAAGTAAATAATTCTTTACACACCAATTGCTCTCATCCTGCTTATCTTCGCTTTCTATTTTTCTTACTTATGAATAAAACTAAAATTGTAGCTACCGTTGGGCCTTCATGTAGTTCGTACGAAATGTTGTATGAATTAATGAAAACAGGTGTAAATGTTTTCAGATTAAATTTTTCGCATGGCACACATGAAAAACATGGCGAAACCATATCACATATCCGCAGACTGAATGAAGAATACGGTTTTACAACCGCTATACTTGGTGATTTGCAAGGCCCAAAACTAAGAATTGGTGAAGTTGAAAACAATGAATTACATTTAATTCCAGGTCAGCAAATTTTATTTACGAATGAAAAATGTGTGGGCAATGCACAACGCATTTATGTATCCTATCCTAATTTGCATGATGATGTTGAAGTAGGACAATTAATATTAGTAGATGATGGAAAAATAGAATTAAAAGTAATTGCTATTGATCATGCAAAAAAAGAAGTGCGCTTAGAATGTCCGCTGGGCGGCACTTTAAAGAGCAAAAAAGGAATTAATTTGCCCAATACAAAAATTTCGTTGCCTTGTTTAACCGAAAAAGATTTAATTGATTTAGATTTTATTATCGAACAAAAATTGGATTGGGTAGCACTTTCATTTGTTCGTCAGCCAAAAGATATTTTTGATATTAAAAAAATTATTGCCGAAAAAAATAGTTTAATAAAAGTAATTGCCAAAATAGAAAAGCCCGAAGCGCTTGAACATTTACGAGATATAATAATATTATCGGATGGTGTAATGGTAGCCCGTGGCGATTTAGGCGTTGAACTTCCAGTTGAACAAATTCCATTAATTCAAAAAACAATTATTCGTAAATGTATTCATAGAGCTAAGCCTGTAATTATGGCTACGCAAATGATGGAGAGCATGATGGAAAACACAAAGCCATCAAGGGCAGATATTACAGATGTTGCCAATGCTGTATTAGAAGGCGCTGATGCTGTAATGCTAAGCGGCGAAACAGCCAGCGGTATGCATCCTGTATTGGTTGTTGAAACAATGAAAAAAATAATTGTTGAAGTAGAACGAGAAGAAGTGGTATACAACCGAAACCTTGTTCCGCAAAAACATTCGCCTACTTTTTTAAGCGATGCATTATGCTACAATGCTGCGCAAATGACAAAAGAAGTAGAAGCCAATGCTTTAATAGCAACAACTAGAAGTGGCTATACAGCCTTTATGGTAAGCAGTTTCAGACCGCATTGCCCTATTTATGTTTTTACAGATAGAATTGAATT
>JBEEMV010000180.1:0-3386 GCA_041192505.1 Bacteroidota bacterium | reverse complement strand
AAAAAATGCTTACAGAAAATTGTACTCAAAAAAATAAAGGATAGTTTGCCTTCATAATTTCAATCTGCTTTTTCCCGAAGCACTTAAAATAGTTGCATGTAGGCAGGTCTCCTGACTTACTCGTTGTGCTACCTTCCCGTTTTAAAATACAAAAACAGTGGTTTGAAGAATGCACTTATTCATCTTAAAAAATATAGATGAAGAGCTTACAGTTACGGGAATAGTTCTCGATTTTAACGAGATTCCCTTTTAATCTTATTATCTGTTTTACTAACAGAAGTAAGAACCAAAATGCGCTGCGAAGATAGATTTATTTTAATTAAATAAATCTATCTGCATTGTTTTTTTAAATAAAGAAGGTAAGTTTGATTAGATATTAAACAGTTACTTCAATTTGTTTGCGCAATAAATCTTCAAATGTATCTCGTTCTCTAATCAATTCTAATTTACCATTGTGCCACCAAGCTTCGGCAGGTTTAAATCGGCTATTAAAATTGCTGCTCATTTCAAATCCATAAGCACCAGCATTTTTAAAACAAAGTATATCGCCTTCGTGTATTTCGCTTATTTTTCTATCCCAAGCAAAGGTATCGGTTTCGCAAATATTGCCCACCACTGTGTATATTCGCATAGCACCATCTACATTGCTTATGTTTTCGATATGATGATAAGCATCATAAAACATAGGACGTATTAAATGATTAAAACCACTATTAATACCAGCAAATACGGTAGCTGTGGTATGTTTTATAATATTTGTACTTACTAAAAACGAACCCGATTCGCTTACTAAATATTTACCTGGCTCAAACCATATTTCAAAATCCTTACCTGTTTCAGCCTTATACTCAGCCATGGCATCGTGCAGTATAATGCCTAATGCTTTAATATCAGTACCTTCTTCATCGGCTTTATAAGGCACTTTAAAGCCACTGCCTAAATCAATAAATTTAATATTAGGAAAATGCGAAGCTAAATCAAACATAATTTCAAGCCCACTTTTAAATACGCTTACATCTTTAATTTCGCTACCAGTATGCATGTGTAAGCCATGTACATTTATATTCATCGATTTTACTAATCGTTCAACATGGCGAAGTTGATGCACAGATATACCAAACTTACTATCTACATGACCTGTAGATATTTTATAATTACCACCAGCCATTATATGTGGATTGAAGCGAATACAAACAGGATATGTATCGTGGTATTTAGATCCAAATTGTTCTAAAATAGTAATGCTATCTATGTTTACATTCACACCCAATGCTATGGCTTCTTCAATTTCGGCAAAAGCTACACTATTAGGTGTAAATATTATTTTTGATGTTTCGAAACCAGCTTTTAAGCCTAATTGTACTTCGTTGATACTTACACAATCTAAGCCCGACCCCATTTTTTGAAAATGCTTTAATACATTTATATTGGATAATGCTTTGCAAGCATAAAAAAACTTTACATGGCTGCCCAACTCAGTTTGTAAATGGTTGTATTGTGTTTGCATTTTTTCGGTATCGTATAAATACAATGGCAAACCGAATTCGGATGCTGCTTTCAGCATCATTTCATTACTAATCATAAAATAAATATTTGTGGAAAAAATTAAGCTACAAAGATAAAAAAGCAATTACATTTTTTTTGTCGAAATTATTTTGGTTTAAAATGGATAACGCTCAACTCATTAGATTCGGATTGTAAATTCGATACGGCTTAGTATCAACTTCGAATTAAATATTTCGATTAAATATTTTTAAGCCTACGTGTTTTTACGTATGAAAATGAGTGATTTATTTTAGTATACTTGCCAACTTTAATAAAATAAATTACTTTTATGCTTATGATAAAATAAAAAACTAAAAGCGGCTAATATAAATTAGTGTTGCTAAACTGACTCTTCTGAAGAAAAAAGTCCAAATTTTTAGTACAGAGAGAACGGTAATGGCGAACACACTCAATATGGGTGTGTTCCTTTGCTGTTTTCAATCTGTACGGGTAATTGGACTTACCTTCTTCTTTTGAAAACGTATAGTAAAGGTTCACACCTTTTTATTTTGCTTTAACCATCCTATGTTTTTATCATGCTGCGGTTTGAATCTTGGCGGCTTTTTTAATTCAAAAAATAATACAATGAAAAAAAATATTTTAGCATTTATTCTGATGTTTTGTAGCATTAGCGTAGGTAATCATTTATTTGCCAAATGCAATGGCACTGGCATATCGGGCAATACTTATGTGGTAATTAATCAAGGTGTGTTTTCGGGCACTTATAATGTTACTAATCTTTTGGCATATGCTCCATTTAATAGCAATTTTACAGGTAGCGGTACGGTATCTGGTGGTGGCACATCGGGTACAGGTTTAAACATTTTAGTTATCAATGATAATTTAATTATTGATAAAAATTTTACCTTTAGCAATACAATTATTGAAATGGGCGACAATGCCTCACTTACTGTGTTGGCTGGTGTAAAATTAAAAATCAATAATTCCATTATTAGGTCGGGTGGCTGCGGTATACTTTGGAATACTATTGATGCTACCGATTTAGGTGCTGTACCATTTACTGGTGGTGCACTTTGCACTACTTGTACAACATGTAGTGGGCAGCATTATAAATATACTGGTGCGGCGGTTGAAATAACCAATAGTGTAATACAAGATGCCGTAACTGCTGTGCAGTTATCCATTTATAGCAATAGCAATTTTAGTGGTAATAGATGCATAATTACAGGTAATACATTTCAAAAAAATGAAACAAGTATTGCTATCAAATATGTTGATAAAGTTCCAGGGCATCCTGTTAGTTTTAATTATAATGCCTTTTCTAATATCAATAATAGATGTGATGCCGTTACATTTTCTATCAGTAGTAATGTATTTCAGAATAGCCCTACATTACCACACATAAATACTAATATAATTAATCCTATTAATACAGGCATTAGTTTATATCGTACAGCTTTTACATTTACAGGGTATAACTTTTATAATAATACTTTTCAGTATTTACAAACAGGTATCAATTCGTTTGCTTCAAAATGGGTAGGCACCAATAATATTTTTCGGTTTATTGGTCCTTCGGTTGCTAATCCAATTAAGGATTATGATGGGGCAGCTATTTTTATTAATGATGCTGTACCTATTGATGCAGGCACAAATCTACCCTACCTTTCACAAGGAAATTATGTAGGCTGGGGTACAATATTCAGCAATATGGTATCATCTAATGTTGAAATATCGGTTTCTACTTTTCAAGATTGTGGAATTCCAAGAAAAAAGTGGACAAAAATATAAGCGCATTAAGCAGCATTTTTTAATTGGTTAATGATTAATTGTTGATATTCTGAAATTGTTAAGTTATTCAAATGTTTATGTCGTCTGAT
>JBEEMV010000179.1:0-8464 GCA_041192505.1 Bacteroidota bacterium | reverse complement strand
ATTGAAATTACATTTGTAATTCAATTTTAAAAAAAAATTAAAGCCCTGAAATTCATAAATGATTTTCGGGGCTTTTTTATTCACTCACCATTTTCAAAAACCCTGCTTCATCTATAATATTTATCGAAGCAATTTTTTGTGCTTTTTCTAATTTACTGCCAGCATCGGCACCCACAATTAAGTAGTTTAGTTTTTTACTCACCGTTCCCAATACTGCACCACCATTGGCTTCTACTATTTCTTCGGCTTTGCTTCTGCCCAGCGTTGGTAAGGTGCCAGTGAATAAAAATGTGAGTCCGCTAAATTTTTTTGTGGCTGCATCGCCTTCTATTTTGGCTTCCATGTTCACACCAATTTCTTGCAACTCATGTAGCATTTTTAAATTTTCATCGTTGTGAAAATATTCAAAAATAGAAGCGGCAACTTTATCGCCTACATCGCCAATTTGTAATAATTCTTCTACCGATTTTTCTTTCAAATCGAATAAATGATGCACTGTTCTTTCTAAATTTTTTGCCGTGCCTTCGCCCACAAAACGAATTCCTAAACCAAAAATTAATTTGCTTAATGATTGTTGTTTGCAAGCCTCCAATGCAGCTTTCATGTTGTTGATTGATTTTTCACCAAAGCCATCAAGCGATGAAATTTTTTCAAAATCAATTTTAAAAATGCTCGGAATATCAGTAATGATGCCCATTTCATAAAATTTACGAATGTTGGCTTCGCCCAATCCTTTCACATCCATTGCATCTTTTGAAACAAAATGAATGATGCGTTCAACACTTTGTGCAGGGCAGTTGATGTTCACACATCGCCACACTGCTTCTTCTTCTGGTTTAGTTAAAACTGAATTGCACGAAGGACAATTGGTTGGAAAAATTATTTTTTGTTCATTGCCATTTCGTGCATCAGCCAACGATTTCACGATATAAGGAATCACATCGCCACTGCGTTCAATCAACACTTTGTCGCCAATCATCAAATCTTTTTCACGAATCACATCTTCATTAAAAAGCGACATGGACGAAATCGTAACACCAGCCAAAGGCACAGGTTCAATTTTTGCAACTGGCGTAATAGCACCTGTTCTTCCCACTTGGTATTCTACACCCAAAAGCGTTGATGTGGCTTGCTTCGCAGCAAATTTATAAGCAATTGCCCATCGTGGATGATGAGCTGTGTAACCACATTTTTCTTGCAGAATTAATGAGTTTACTTTCACTACCATGCCATCAATTTCATAATCCAATGAATTTCTTTTCGCTTCCCATTCATTGCATTTGGCAATCACTTCTTCAATGTTTTTACAAATACTTAAAACTGAAAAAGAGCTGCGAATGCCTAATTTATCAATGGTTTCAATGGCTTGCGAATGATGCGTAATAATTTTACGAAGTGCATCATTGCCATTTTCATCTTCACAAAAACTAACGTGATAAAGAAAAGCTTCCATGCCACGTTGCGCCACTTCTTTGGGGTCTTTCATCCGCAAGCCGCCAGTAGCAGCATTTCTGGGGTTAGCAAACGGTGGCAAATTATTTTCTACACGTTGCTGATTTATCTTTTTAAATTTTTCATTCGGAATAATTACTTCGCCACGGATTTCAATTTTGCGAATTTTATTTTTAAAAAAATCTGCCGAAAGTGGAATGCTGCGAAGTTGTTTTAAATTGTTCGTAATCTCTTCGCCAATGCTACCATCGCCTCGTGTAGCCCCACGAGTGAAAATATTATTTTCAAAAATTATCGAGATTCCACCACCATCAAATTTTGGTTCTACCACATATTCCACTTCATCGGCTTCAATAAATTCTTTCACTTTTCTGTCCCAATCTTTCAAATCATTTGCATCATAACTATTTTCCAAACTCAACATCGGCACAATGTGTTTCACTTCTGTAAAATCATCGCTCAAACCCACAGCCACACGTTGTGTAGGCGAATCGGGCGTAATTAATTCGGGATTATTTTTTTCGATTTCTTTTAATTGATTGAATAAAGTATCGTACTCAAAATCACTTATTAATGGCTCATCCAAAACATAATAACGATGTTCATGAAATCGCAAAACATCTCTTAAAATATGGATAGAGTCAATATTTGCAGGGTTTTTAAGGAATTGATGGGTTTGTTCTATTATTAAGTGTGAATTTGGATGCATCATAAAACAAATGTAAAAACAAACATTTTAAAATTGATAGATGAGTATAAAAATAAGTAATGCTAAACTATTTTTGCAATCATCATTCATGAAAAAAACAGCCTTTAAATATAAAATAGACGACAAAGTTTGGTTGATACACACTGCCGAAATTGGCATTGTGAAAGACTTTGTGAATATGCACATGCTTAAAATTCAGCTAGATGAAGAAAATATTGTTCCTGTTTTTATGGATGATTTAGAATTATACAAGGAACAAGATGCAGTAAAATCAGAACCCGAAATAGTTGATTCGAAACAAATTTTATCTGAAGCTGAATTGTATTTTATCAATAATCAAAACAATATCGAAACAGGTTTACATCTTTCATTTTTACCTGTTGAGATTGATGACCAACATTTTTTTGAAATGATATTGGTAAACGATACTAATGACGATGTACAATTTCAAATAAAATTAAGTTTGAATAATGAGTTGTATATGCATTTAAAAAATCGTTTGAACAGGCGTTATATCTATCGTTTGGGCGATTTAGCTTTTGATGAATTAAACGAAAACCCATTAATTGAAATTACTATCGAACATAATTCGCATCCATTATTTCAATTATCAAAAACAATAAAACTAAAACCAAAATCATTCTTTAAAGATTTATCATCAACGCCAATTTTAAATGAATCGGCTTATAATTATCAATTAGGATTATTGCTTAATCAATCGGAAAGTAGAAATAAAGAAATTGAAATTAATAATGCTTTAGTAAAACAAGTAGAACGAAAAATAAAAGAAAACTTTAAGAAACCACAACCTGAAAAACATAGACATTTTTTTATTGATGATACTATTGATTTGCATATCGAAAACTTGATTGATAGTCATGCAGGCATGACCAATGCTGAAATAATTAAAATTCAATTACAACATTTCAGAAAATGTTTTGAAGAAGCAATGATTCATAAACTATCTAAATTTACAGTAATTCATGGCATTGGTAAAGGTAAATTAAGAGCCGAAATTTGGTTGATTATTAAAGAGTATAATGCAGTAAGAAGTTTCAAAAATGAATTCCATCCCTTGTATGGTTTTGGTGCAACTGAAATATTTTTTAGATAGTTGTTAAACAAAAAATTCAACATTCTGTTTTATCTTGCCACACATGTTAGAAGCATTATTAAAAGGATTATTATTGGGTTTGGTTTTAATGCTGTCGGTAGGGCCTGCGTTTTTTGCGGTGATAGATACCAGCATTAATAAGGGTTTCCGAACGGCATTGTATTTTACATTTGGTGTTTGGTTAAGCGATATTACTTATATCTGCCTTACCAATTTAGGCGCTACACAATTACTTACACAACGCATCACGGCAGTGTATTTAGTAGGTGGTGTGGTGCTATTAATTATTGGTATTATTATGCTGATGAAAAAGCAAAAAGATGAAGTTGAACATGTAGAAGTTAAAAAAGGCGATTTAGTAAAATCATTTGGCAAGGGTTGGCTAATCAATACTACAGCGCCTGGCGTAATATTATTTTGGGCTGCTGCTGCGGTTCATGTGCAAAACGAAGAATTTACGGTGAATCAAAAATTTGCTTTTTTTGGTGCAGCTGTTTTAATTGTAGTTTCAACCGATATTGGCAAAGCCTATTCGGCACAAAAATTAAAAGACCAATGGTTAAAGCCATCTGTGATACATTTAGTAAACAAATTGAGTGGAGTAGGGATGTTGATTTTTGGCGCATACATGATTTATAAAGGATTTAAACATTAATTGATTTAAGATTTAAAATGAATAAGATTACATTTTTATTTGAAGAAAAAGGAAAGGAATCTATCGTGTTAGATTGCCCAAAAGGCGAATCTATTTTAGAAATAACTTTACAAAATGATTTGGGTTTGCATCATAATTGTGGCGGCGTATGTGCTTGTAGCACTTGCCATATTTATGTTGAAAAAGGAATGGATTTTTTAGAAGAATTATCTGATAGGGAAGAAGATTTTATTGATAGAGCCAAAAGCCCAAAACTGAATAGCCGCTTGGCTTGTCAGTGTGTTTTGTTAGAAGATAATAAAGAAATTACGGTTACCATTGCCGACCAAAGTTTATTGTTAGGCGATTAATAATAGTTTATTTTACCACATAGAAACATAGAAATTCAAGATTGAAATTTGTATCATCCACCATCTATGTTAATTGCAAAGCAACTATGAACAGCTAACAGCTTCAGGTAAAACAATAATAATTCAAACAAAACTAAGATATGCATAGAAAACTTCGTTTTTGTTTAAGAAAAGCCACCCCATCTATGTAACTATGTGGTTTAAAATTTGAATTTTTAAATAGTTTTATTTTAAAGTGTAATGAATATAAACGATAGAAAATTTAACGACCCACAATGGAAGCATACCATTGATGCTATGCAGCAATTATCTGCAAAGCTACCATGGGCAAATAGATTACGCCATCCGTATTATTTTTCTTTCAAACGTAATTTTGCAAATGGATTGAAACTGCAAATCAGTTTTTGGGTTGAAGCTGTGCTTTTTTATCTTCATCATTTTGCTTTATTGTTTCGAAAAAAACAAAAAGCAAAATTTTCAAACCATAAGATTGTTTTCTTTTTAGATTTTAACACAGCTTATTTAAATGCGTTGCTTCCGCTTTGCAAAGCCATGAACGATAAAGGTTTGGCGTTTGATATATTTATTCCGAAAAAGAATTTTGCAAAAGTGATAGAACGCTTGCAACAAGAAAATATCAACCACGAAAACATATTAAGCGATAAAGATTTTTTACCAGAAAATTATGTAAGCACATTTTTTAAAGCCGATTTTTTTTCGAGAATTGATGTATTAAAATGGTTATTTGCAGATGTAAAAAAGAAAATATTTTTAGGTTCGAATGTGTGGCATTATGCTTTGCATCAACGCATTTATCATCATCAAGTGAAACAATATTTAGCCAATAAAAAATATTTAATTGGTGCTGGCGATCATTGGTTTTGGGATTCGATGTTTTATAACGAAGCCCAAAATACGGATTGTATAAGCATTGTAGCACAGCATGGTTTAATGGGTGAATTTAATTATCCTATGTTGGCAAAAAAATATTGGGTTTGGGGCAAGCATGATTTTGATGTAATGACCCAGCAATTTTTAGCTGATAAAAATGAAATTGAAATTGTAGGTAGTGCTCATTTTGATGCCTTTGCAAACAAAGTAAATCAGCAAATAAATTCGGGAGAAAAAAAATACATCACCTTTTTTACCCAACCTTATTTTAAATATAAAGCATTAGGCGATGGATTGTATGAGCAAGTAGTGAAATGGTTTTTAGCATTAGAAAATGTTGCTAAAAAACACAACAAACAATTGCTAATTAAATGGCATCAATTAGATAATGAAAGCTTTTATCCATTTATAAATAAGGATATAAATACAAGCCGTGAAAGTTTAGATAAAGTACTTTCAGAAACGATGATTGGAATTACAGTTGATTCAGCTATTATGTTCGAATCGGCTATGGCTAATGTGTTGATGGTGCAATTAAAACATCCTATGTTTGAAAGATTTATTGATTTTAGTAATGATAATCTTACTTTAAAAGCCGAATCGGAAACTGAATTATTAACCATAATAGAAAAACTAATTATTGATAAATCATACCTACAACATCAAACCGAATTGATGCAAAAATCTATTTCAAATTATTTAGCTAATCAAGGCAAAACTGTGGAAGAAATGATAGTTAGATGTAAATAAAATTAGCAATTTAAATTTGTTATTCGGCAATTCAACTTTACTTTTACATGAAACTTTAGGGGCGGCAGTGTTAGTCATCAGTCATTAGTTTTTGGTCATTAGTAAATACAAGTTTTTTTTTACTGATGAGCAATTACAAACGGCAACTGACCAACCAGCCTGAGATGAACCCTTAGAACTTGAAACAGGTAATGCTGGCGAAAGGAAAAGAATGAGCAATGTGCTAATTTGATAATATGCTAATTTGCTAATGAAATACAATCCTCCTTTCCTTTAATTATCTGTTTTATTTATGATTTTTAGATTTCAGATTATAAAATCTGTGTTTATCTTTTACATCCGTTAAATCCGTGTGCTATCGCTAATGAAAATCGAAATAAACAACGAAATAAAATCAGTGAACGAAAAATTTTCGGCAACAGAAATATTTTCTTTGCTCGAAATAAAAAACACAAATGGTTATGCTTTGGCAATTAATAATACTGTAATTCCAAAAGCAAAATGGAGTGAAACAATTTTAAAAGAAAACGATAAAGTGCTTGTGATTCAAGCTACACAAGGAGGATAATATAATTTATAATGAAGCCAATGGATTTTAAGGATAAAAGAACCTATTTGATTTTTGAAGGACAATACTTTCGTATTGTTATTTCAACGATAATTCTATTGTCTATTATAAACTTATTCTATTTCTTGAAATATGAGCCAACGACTATTGGTCTTGATTTTAGATATTATCTTTTAATTGTCATTACACCAATCTTAATTGGAAGTATTGCAATTTCAATCCTTTATAGAAAAGTTTTGATTGTTAATTTTTCAAGAGTTAGAGGTCTATTGGGGGTTTTCTTTACTTCACTAATTATATTCTTCCCTATTGTGCTAGTTTCGTTTTTGGGTTTAGGATTACTTACGAATATTTTTTGGAATACAATTAATAAAACCTTTGCTAGCAAAAACGAAATAGAATATTTTACATGTACCATTATTAAATTTAAAATGGTTTCAAGAAGTCCAAACTCAATTGTTTTTTATTTTAAAAATAAAACTGAGGATATTTTAGTAAATAAAGATTTCATTGAACAATACTCTGATAAAAATCCTAAAGATTATTGCTTATCAATCCAAACAAAAAAAGGTCTTTGGGATTCTTATTTGATAAAATCATGGGAATTAATTCAATCAAAAAATCATTAAATCAGCAACTCAACACATTAATTAAATGGAATTTTATTTTGAAATATTTGATTCATTAAACAAAGCAGAAGTAAAATATTTGCTGTGTGGTGGTTTGGCTATTAACATTTTTGGTATCCCCAGAATGACGGCTGATATTGACTTGTTGGTGAGTTATGAAGAAAATAATTTACGAAATTTTAATAGTGTTTTATCACGGCTGCATTTTATTCCGCAAATTCCAGTTCCAATAATTCAATTGGCAAAAAAAGAAAACAGAGATGAATTGATTAAAACAAAAAATTTGATTGCTTATTCCTTTTTTAATGCTAATTCAAAAGCAGCTCATATTGATGTGTTGGTAGATGTGCCAATAGCATTTGATGAATTATGGAACAGAAAAGAAATAAGAACTTTTCAAAACACAATGATTAAAATAGTTTCAATTGATGATTTGATAAAGCTAAAAGAATATTCAAACCGTTTGCAAGACCAACACGATATTTTACTTTTATCTAAACTTAAAAACAATGGAAAATAAAATAAAACCAAAGCTTGAAAATGCCAATGTTGGTTTCCATTACACCGTTACCGATGAGCAAATAGAGGAATACAGCCATTGGACAATAGAAGAAAAATTCAAATGGCTATTTGAAACTTCTCAATTTATTTACGAAGTGCAAACGCCCGAAGAAAGAGAAAGAATGTATTTGTTGAAAGGAAAGAACACAAGAATTTAAATTACTCAATTTGTAAATTGCTCAATAACTCAATTAAAAAAATAAATCTTAATTAATCATAAAAATCAGCGTCATCAGCGTTCTATCAAAATGAAAGAAAATATAATCACCACCACCCCATTTCCTGCATCGAAAAAAATCTTTGTAAAAGGAAAATTGCACAACATTAATGTAGCCATGAGAGAAATTGAAATTGGTACTAATGTGGCTAAAGTAAACGGACAATTAGTTGAATCAACCGAAAAAAAATCATTGACCGTTTATGATACTTCTGGTCCGTTCACCGACCCGAACACACCAATCAATATTCACGAAGGCTTGCCAAAGCTGCGTAAAGACTGGATTCTTCAACGTGGCGATGTGGAAGAATTGAAAGATTTTTCTTCGGCGTATGCACACGAAAGAAAGAACGATGCTACTACTTTGGATATTCGTTTCAAAAATATTCCATTGCCTTTGAAAGCAAAAGCAGGTAAAAATGTGTCGCAACTATTTTACGCCAAACAAGGCATCGTAACTGCCGAAATGGAATATATCGCCATTCGTGAAAATCAGCGAATAGAAGAAATGAAATCGCAATTTGAAGCTCATTCAAAATTTCACAAAGGCGAAAACTATGGTGCTAAT
>JBEEMV010000178.1:0-3478 GCA_041192505.1 Bacteroidota bacterium | reverse complement strand
GTGTAGATGATTGCGATACATTAAAGTATGCATTCAAATTATCATAAGCCGAAATAGATTGGGTAATCAATTCTTTTCCTTCTATACTAAAAATACTAACCTTTGCATTTTGATTGAAATTACTATGCGCAAATATTTGTAATTCGGTAGCTGGATTTGGAAATATTTCGGGCTTAATTTCTGATACATTTACTGCCAAAATATTTTCGGCTAATAATTTATCAGCTATCGAAAAATCTGGAATGCCATACCCCAATGAATCAGTGGGCGATGTATAAAAATTTGCCGAACGCATAATCGCATCTTCAATCTGCAAAGCTGTTTTGCTTGGATATTTTTGCCATAAACAAGCCGCCATACCACAAAGTAATGGCGATGCAAACGAAGTACCACTGCCCCACTCTACATTATTATATTCATCTATTAAAGCTGTGTTTTCGCCCATAGTACACACACTTGGTTTTACTCTGCCATCGGCACTATAGCCATACGAACTAAAAAATGAATGATTTCTAAATTCATTTACTGCACCCACCGTTAAAATATTTTTTGCATCGGCTGGCGTACCTATATGATACCATGCATTTGCACCTTCATTGCCTGCCGAAATACAAACTATCATTCCTTTTGAACCAGCTAATGTAGCCGCTTTTGAAGCTGGGCAAGTTTTGCCATCCATATCAATATAAGCATGATTATACATGGCATTATCAAACCAATTATAGCCTAATGATGAATTAATTAAATCGGCGCCTGCGCTATCAGCCCTTTCGGCGCCTATGCTCCAATAATATTCTTCTACAGGATATTCGGATGATACATCTTCGGTTTCAAATAAGTAAAAAGAAGCATCGGGCGATGTGCCAATAAATTTTGTTGGTTCATTAACTGCCATACATGATAATACCGAAGCACCATGATGAGCATCGGTAAATACCGAATCGTGTTGGTGTACAAAATCATAAAAATCTATTATTCGGTTTTCATTCCATAAGATTTTAAAAGCATCATTATTCTCTGCATTTATAAAACCTGCATCTAATACTGCAATTTGCAAACCTTTGCCCGTAAAGCCTTGGCGATGCAAAAAATCGATATTACACATTTTTATTTGTGTGGCTGCAAAGCCATAATCATCATTACTATAATTAGATGTAGCCGCAACTGAATTAGTATTTTCGAATTTATGAATTTGCGAAGCCGCCTTGCCTGCATCTTTTACCTGAATATGCGATTTCACAAACGGAAAATTATAAATTTTATTTAATGCTATTTGGTTTTGTGTGGTAATTAAAACACCATTTAGCCATTTGGTTTTACCCATTATTTTTACGCCTGTGGCAGCTATGCTATCTACATATTTTTTTACTAAGGGCAAATCGGTTGAGTCTGTTTTTATTTTTTGTTTACTGCGGCGCAAAATGGCTCTGCTACTTAAATACGCCGATGGATTAGCTAAAGTATAACTCGATTTTTTATTGGTAAATTCAATAAAAAAAACTTGTGCTTTTAGCTGAAAGCAAAGTGATAAAAAGATAAAAAGAAGTATAGTTTTTTTCAAGATGATAATTTATTGTTTAACGAATTTAGCCACTTTAATATTGCCATTAGTGTCGGTAGCTTTTATAAAGTATATACCGATTGGTAAGTTTGAAATATTTAATTCAAATCCCCCTAACTCCCTTTGAAAAGGGGGAATAATACAAGCTTGTCCTAAAACATTGCTTACCACAATTGTATTCCCTAATAACTTATCACTACTAACGAATAACCTCTCCCCACATGGATTTGGAAAGATTTGCAACTCCTCATTTGCCTTTTCAATCTGTTCAATTCCTAACGGACAATTTGGTAAAGCCCCAAGAACATAGTTAGCATTATTAGGTAAACTTCCATCTGCATAATGCCCCCCTCCATTGCAAAAAATAGTATCTGCAAAAAAATGACATGCTAAACCAAAACTGTCGGGGCTATTAATAAAATGCAAATAACTGTAACTACCAAGTAACGATATATATATTTTTTTATCTATCCCAATTTTCATAAAAAAATATTGTGGACCAGATTGTCTGGCGCCTATCAATATTCTGCTTGAAAGGATATTAGAACTTGCCAGATTCAATTGCCATACTTTACTTCCATCACTAACATATAAATATTTTTCATTTGGAGAATAACAAGTAGTTAAAAAATAACAGGAATCGTTGGGTAATAATGGTATCGAAATATTATTTTTAAATGTGCCAGTGCATCTATCAAAATCAAATAAATCTAATTGACCAGGGAGTTGAGTTGGCGTAGATTGAGCACTTTGATACAAGAATGCCATTTTGGTTCCACTTAAAGAAATGTTGCAAATTTGATTTTGAGATAGATTTTGATTGAAGTCTAAACCAATATTTTGAGAGATAGGAATATGTACACCATTTTGGTCTATTAATACAGAATAATAAACACTTTTTTTAAATTTTCGACAAACTACCCACCAGTCTTGTCCATTTCCATGTTTTACTGCCATCAATTCTCCAAAACTTAAAGTATCATTGTTTATAACAACCTGCTCCTTTAACGTTACATCACCCAATCCTCCATTTAATTTCATATCAACAATTAAATACATTAACTTTTCTGGAAGATACAATCCGTTAATACTCCATTCCATATTTTCATAAAACACATAAAACTTAGTCGTATCTTTTGGAAAAGGAACAATAGTAACCCCTTTAAACAATGGATAAAATCCTGTATTAATATAATTATCTGAAAAAGTTCCATGATTGAAACCACTTCCATTTGGCATTATTTGTCTGTTCTTATTGTAAATTTTAGAAGCGCTACAATAAAAAAGAAGGTTACCGTTTCTATCGCAAATACTTGAACTCGAGTTAGTTAGTGACGGGGGGCTTTGTTCGTTAATGTTTACTATTGATAGTCCCGAATTAAAATCTAAACCAACATGCCTTCCAACAAGCCAGTATTTATCAGTGAATTGTGCTGTACAAACCATTTGCATAGCAATTAAAAAAAATAAAATGGGTAACGCTTTTTTCATACAATTGGCTGCCAACTATTTTTTAAATATTGAGCAGATGGATAAAACGAATTTTATATGCTTGTAAAATTAAACTACTTTTGCAAAAATTATATTCAATATAAAACTAAATAAAAAAATGAGCAATAATAATCAACCCGAAATGCAAGAAGGGCAAATAAACATTGAACTTACAGATGAAATAGCCGAAGGTATTTATAGCAATTTGGCTATTATAACCCACAGCCCCAGCGAATTT
Source organism: Bacteroidota bacterium (assembly GCA_041192505.1). GTDB lineage: Bacteria > Bacteroidota > Bacteroidia > Chitinophagales > CAIODY01 > CAIODY01. Next base: position 188 of record JBEEMV010000178.1, on the reverse strand, counting down.
ATTATTGATTTTGTGAAAATTGTGCCGGGTGTGCCTAAGGCAAAAGTAAAATCGAGAATTATTCTTACACCCCAACATGCTAAAAGATTGATGCATGCATTAACTGATAATATTAAAAAATTTGAAGCCCAACATGGTATGATTAAAGATACCGAAATGCCACAACCATTGCCTATGAATTTTGGTGG
>JBEEMV010000177.1:0-4448 GCA_041192505.1 Bacteroidota bacterium | reverse complement strand
AATCTTTCAATTCTGCATCGGATAAATTTACTTTTTCGGTGATGCGTTTATGGTCTGATGGATATTCTAAAGCTACTTTTTGAATTTGTTCATGTGCATAATCAATGCACCATTTGGCGATATAATTAGTGTAGAAATTATTGTTTACATTATTTTCATATTCATTTGGACCAGTAACGCCAAGAATCATATACTGATTTTTGTTAGTAGAAAACGAAGCTCTTTGGTGCCAAAAACGAGCAATTCCGATTAAAACTTCTAAGCCTTTTTCTGGAATGTATGAATAATCTCCTGTAAATCTATAATAATTGAAAATGGCGAATGCAATCGCACCATTTCTATGAATTTCTTCGTGAGTAATTTCCCATTCGTTGTGACATTCTTCACCATTCATGGTAACCATTGGATATAATGCTGCTCCACCACCTTTTTTGAAACCTAAATTATTTTCAGCATTTTCTATTGCCTTATCTAATTGATTGTATCGGTATGTAAGTAAATTACGTGCAACTTGCTGGTCTTTAGTTGCCATATAAAAAGGAATACAATAGGCTTCGGTGTCCCAATAAGTAGAACCACCATATTTCTCGCCAGTAAATCCTTTTGGCCCGATATTCAAACGTGAATCTTTTCCTAAATAAGTTTGGTTCAATTGAAAAATATTGAAACGAATACCTTGTTGTGCTTTAACATCACCATCAATTGTGATGTCGCTCATTTCCCAAATTTTTGCCCAAGCATCAATTTGATTTTGAACTAATTTGTCGAATCCAATTTCAGACGCCGATTTTATAGCATTTTCAGCACCAAGTTGGGTGTTTTCATGGTTTAACGAAACAGCATAACCTGCCACTTTTTGAATTGATAATTTTTCTCCTCTTGAAGCAGTAACTTCGTAGGTAAATTCAACTTTTTCCTTGTTTAAATCTACATTAGATGTTGGAATATTTACTATTTCATTATTCAACAAAATGCTATTTTGCATAAATGTAGTTGCAACAAAATGTGTTTTGAAAGTTCTAGCGGTAACAAATGCTTGATTTTCTGAATAATTAGTATCTAATGGTTCCCAAAATTTTTCTTCCCAATTGGCATCTTCATTGGTTACACCAGCATCAATATAAGGTTTGAAAACAATTTTAGCTTCATTATTTAAAGGAGTAATTTCATAATTTATAACGCCAACTTCATCTAAATCTAAAGAAAGAAAACGGGTAATTTTAGCAGCAATTTCAGTTCCATTTTGCAAAGTAGCTTCAAAAGAGCGATAATAAATTCCTTCTTTCATATTCAATTCTCTCCGGAAATTTTTAATTCCCTTACAAGTATTTAAATCTAGATTTTCACCATTAATGTCGATGTCAATTCCAATCCAATTTGGCGCATTAAGCACTTTTGCAAAATATTCCGGATAGCCATTTTTCCACCAACCTACTTTGGTTTTGTCGGGATAATAAACACCAGCGATGTAACTTCCTTGAAAAGTTTCGCCGGTATATTTTTCCTCAAAATTTGCTCTTTGTCCCATTGCACCGTTCCCGATACTGAACAAACTTTCTGATGATTTAACCATTTCTGCATCAAATCCTTCTTCGATAATTGACCAATTGGCTGGCTTAATATAATCTTGGTTCATTTTGTTTTTTTTATTATTTTGTTTCAAGTTTGAAGTTTCAGGTTGGGTAAACTTGAAACCTGAAACTTGAAACTTTTTTTAACCTATTTGTGCTTCAATAAAACTAGTATCCATAAAAGTAAAATCCTTAAAGATAAATTTTGCTTCGTTTAAAATACTTTCCTCGCCGATGCCAACGCTAGTCATATTTGCAATATTTGCCGCTTGTATTCCTGCTACAGAGTCTTCAAAGACGATAGCGTCTTCTGGATTTACATTCAATAATTTTGCTGCTTGAAGAAAAACTTCTGGATCTGGCTTCGCATTTATCACATCGTTTCCGTCAACAATTGCATCAAAATATTGAATAATATTTGTTTTTTCTAAAATCGGACGTGCATTTTTACTTGCAGAACCTAAAGCAATCAATTGATTTTTTTCTTTTAAAAATTGTAGAATTGGTAAAACACCTTCCAAAACTTCGGATTGGTTCATATTTACCAAATAAGATAAATAATCCTCATTTTTTTGAATTAACCACTTGTTTTTATCTTCTTGGGAAGCATTTATTTTTCCTAATTCTAAAATTATATCTAAAGAACGTACTCTGGAAACTCCTTTAAGATGTTCATTGTGTTCGGGTGTGAATTCGATTCCTAATTCGCTTGCTATTTTTTGCCATGCTAAAAAGTGATATTTTGCTGTGTCAACAATAACTCCATCGAGGTCGAATATAAATGCTTTTTTACTCATTAATTATTATTTTTGATTCATCTTTTATTGAAAGTGAAATGATTCCAGCTAAAATCATTGAAGCTCCGCCAATTAGTAAAGCATAAATTGGTTCGCTATTAAAAAATTTAGAAACTAAAAATCCTAATATTGAAGCAGCTACTAATTGTGGTATTACTATAAAAAAGTTAAAAACCCCCATATAATAGCCCATTTTGCTTGATGGTAAAGCACCCGAAAGCATTGCATAAGGAATTGATAAAATACTTGCCCAAGCTATTCCAACACCAATCATAGGTAGCCATTCCATCGTAAATACGGTTGGTTCTTTAATGAAATATATAGATATTAGCCCTAAGCCACCACAAACTAAAGCTACAAAGTGTGTGAATTTTCTGCTAGTTATTTTCGCTAATAAAGGTAACAAAAATGCTGCAATTGCTGCAATCAGATTGTAATTTGCAAACATTTCTCCTACTTGATTTGCGCCAGTATTATACGCTTCTGATGTTGTGTCGGTTGTTCCATAAATATGTTGAGTAACAGCAAGTGTCGTGTAAATCCACATCGAAAATAAAGCAAACCATGAAAAAAATTGAACCCAAGCCAATTGTTTCATGATTTTTGGCATAAATTGAAAATCATTCATAATAGTTACGAAACCATTATCTGTGTTGTTAGATTTTTGCATTAATCCTGATATTGTAAGAGCTAATCCTCCCAAGCCTATTAATCCAAGAGATAAAACATATAAATCTTTTTTGAGTTCAAGTTTATATATTATTAGTGAAAATGAAATTCCAATAATTAGCATAAAAACACCTTTGATAAGGTGCGATTTTCCATTATTTGAAAACCATTCTTTCGAATGAACTTCTTTTTTGTAAGTAGATTCTTTGTGTTTTTCAAAAGCCTCCATTTCTTCTGGAGAATATTCTTTGGATGTAATTACTGTCCATAATACAGTTACAATGAAAGCAACTCCACCAATATAAAACGAATATTTTACAGAGTCAGGAATTACACCCAATGGAGCAGTGTTTTTTATATCAAAATGAGTTAAGATTAGTGGTAATTTTGAAGCTACATAAGCGCCAATTCCGATAAAAAAACTTTGTGTAGCAAACCCTATTGTACGCTGTTTTTCTGGTAAATTGTCACCAACAAACGCACGAAATGGTTCCATTGATACATTTATAGACGCATCCATAATCCATAGCATTCCTGCGGCGAACCATAAAAAAGGCGAATTTGGCATTACAAATAATGCAGCTGATGCTAAAATTGCTCCTACTAAAAAATAAGGTTTGCGTCTTCCTAATTTGGTCCAGGTTCGGTCTGAAAAATAACCAATGATGGGCTGAATAATTAATCCAGTAAGAGGTGCGGCAACCCAAAGAATTGGAATATCGTCTATATTTGCGCCAAGGGTTTGAAATATTCTACTAACGTTTGAATTTTGCAGTGCAAAACCCATTTGAATTCCCAAGAAACCGAAACTCATGTTCCATATTTCCCAAAAACCTAATTTTCGCTTTTCCATTATCATAATTTAATGATTACACGATAAGCGCGATGCTTATCAAAAACTTAATTTTTTTTCGAAGTAAAATTACAAGCTTTGATAATTGCTGTAAATGTAAATAAAAGTTTTTACTTTTTTTATTTTGTAATTAAAAATTTAAAAAAGAAACTATTTCTCAGCATTTTTGTAATCATATACTTATTGAAATTTTAAGAATTATTGGTTTGCTTAAATGATTTGAAAAATAAGACTATCGTGTCGATTCTCGTTGAATGAGCTGGGTTTCAATTATTTCGGTTCTGTAATGCTCAACGTGCTCTTCATCATCGTCATAATCTTCAAGTTCAATTCTTTCAATCAACATTTTAGCTGCTTTTTGTCCCATTTTTATACCGTTCTGACTCACAGTAGTGATGGTTGGTGTTGAATATTGCGAAATTATTCCGTCTGTGAAAGCAATGACTGATAAATCTTCGGGTACTTTAAGTCCCATTTTATTGGCCATTTTTATAATTGTTACTGCAAAAAGCTCATTAACTGCTAATATTGCGTCAATGGCTTTGTCTTCGATTAGCT
>JBEEMV010000176.1:0-4227 GCA_041192505.1 Bacteroidota bacterium | reverse complement strand
TTAGAAAACCTGAAACCCGACTACACGGCTATTGGAAAATAGTAGCTTTTGAAGTGGATGGGGCTGATTCGTTAGCCAATTTATACACCTATACAACCTTTGAAAATTGCAATTTTCATTTTTATAGAGATGAAGGAAACTCGTGGAACAAAATTGATGGTTGTGTAAATGATTGGCAAACCCCTTGGAGCATCAGCAAAAAACAATTCAGCATAGGGAATTACTTTATATATCCAAATAGAAAAGGAGATGGTTATAGAACTTTTTTTAATATAATAAAACTATATAAAACTGATTTTTGGATACAAGTCGAATTGTATGGTAAATCATATTTAATTAAATTTAAAAAACAATAAACTATGAAAAAACTTAATTTAATATTAATCGTGTTGTTTATTTTTTTAAACAACATTTTTGCACAAAATGTTGGGAAGAACAATGAGAAATACTGGTATTACAGAGAAAGATTGAAATGGTTTATGATAGGTGTAGGCCCGAATCCAGGGCAAAGTATGCCAGCAGCATCAAGGGATGGGTATACTGCTTCAATATTTCCAACAACAGATCCATTGAACACGTTTCCCAAAGTAGTAGATTACTATCACGACCCCAGCGGTAATTTAGTCATAGACCCAGTAACTAACGATACCGCAAAAAATTATATACATGGCTTATTAAGCGTTAATGATAATTTGAATCAATTGGGTTGGTATATTGGAGTGTTGGCTACAGAATGGAAATTATTACACGATGAAGGCAGTGATACCCGAAATACAGAAAAAGAATTATATTATGCTTTGTATGCCTTGCGCCGATTAGATAATACAGACTTTTGTTTACAGCAAAATGGTGATATTAATCCTACGGGAAGTAACCAACATTGTGTAGGAAACATACCAAACGACGGCTTTTTTTTAAGAGAAGATTTTCCATTTTCAGCCAACCCCGATGACCCTAGTCAAGATATGGTTCCATCACTCACCAGTAAAGGAAATAATAAACCTCATTTATTTGTGGTTGACCATACTAATTCATTTGCACATAATGGTATTCATGGCGACCCCAATAACCATAATAAATATGGTTGTAATGATAGCAAATACTATACGCCAGGCACAGCAGCTATTTGTGTGCCTTGGAGTAATTGCATGAGCCAAGACCATGGCATTCGATTAATGATGGGTTTATCATTAGTTTCGGCATTGGTAGATGTAAACGCAAATTACAATGGCACTGCGTTTCAAGATGGTTATACATCGTTTCAAGGCGAAGCCCGGCAAATAGCATTTGATATGTTGCAATATTTTCAACATGGCGATTGGCTAATATTTAAACCCGGATATTCCCCTAGTGGCGTATCTACTGTAGCCATGTATGCCACAGCTTATTACTCATGGGTTGCCGTACCTGCAATTGCAGTTATGATAGCATCAGGCATACCTCCTACTCAAGCCATTGCAACTTATGTTTTAGCCACCAATGCACCTTATGCCGCATCGGCAATTTTAAATACTACATTTGGTAATTTAGTACCACGAGGCAACACCCCAATGAAATATGGTTATGGATTTGCTCAGGCAGGTAAGAAAATTTGCGGAGGTACTAATCAGTTTTTAGATTTTTTTACCACAACGCCCGAAGCTGTGTTTATGTGGAAATGCAATGCTTTTTCAACAACCACAATTATAGATCACAGTAACATGAATATGTCATTATTGTTGGCATGTATGGGCGATTCGTGGAATATCGGCTCACAAGGAACCGAGATAGCTATTAATAATATTGAATCAAATTATAATTTTGATGGACATTTTTATTCACTGCTTTGGGCAAATTTGCATAATAAAACATTAAATACAAGTTTTACTCCAATTACTGATGTTGAAGGCGTATTGAATACCGCTCCTTGTGAAGGACCTACTTCTGGTTCTTCGAATGATTGGTTTCATACAAATAGATTCAACTTTTCGGCTGGTGCCATTAATCCTACACCAAGCAAAAACGATGTTGGTAATAATGGCTTAGATTATATGCTACTATACAACTTGTATTATTTGTATTATCGTAGCCAACTACCTAAGTATTTTACATCTTGGGATAATAATAGTACAAATATTTGGTACAGAGACCATTTTGATTTGCAAGACCCTAATCATGCACTAACTTTTCCTATGACTTTACCTTCATCAAATGGCTCGGATAATTATAGTCAAATAGGTACTACAGCTCATCCATTATCCATAAGAGCCGAAGATTATATAATAGATGGCACTACCCAAATATTAGCAGGGGCTGATGTTACTTTTAGAAGTGGTAATTCAAATGTATTGCAATTAACACCAGGCTTTTATGCTGCGCCAGGTTCTAATTGGGATGCATCAAAAAATTTATTTCAATATTCAGATTGCTCACCAATAACAGGCAATTATGATAGGCATGCAACCACCACAAAAGATGAAACCGAGCCTATACATATTTCAAATTTTCTAAGCAGTAGTTTTACCAATGATGCATTTATAAATATTGCACCCAATCCGTTTTCGAGCAATACCATTATTCAAATGTATTTGCCAAGCGCACAAGCCAATACCACATTAACCATGTATAATATGCTAGGCGAACAAGTTAAAATAATAGTAAATACAACCACCCTAACCGAAGGCATACACCAATACGATATAATAAGAGAAAATTTGCCCAGCGGCATATACCAATTGCAGCTAAAAACCAATAATGGCATTATCAACAAACAAGTGGTAATACAGTAAAGGCGAATTTTAGGTAGAGCCACACAATTGTGTGGCTGTTACAAGGGGGGCAAAACACTTAAGCCGAGGTGAGTGTCCTCACTCCTATCCAAAATTGTTTCATTTATCCCCTACCAATCACCACAGTGCCCGATGCGTTGGCTAATTCGGCAATCATAGTGCTAAGCTGAATGTGTACAAACTGAATTTGCACTTGCTCTTCTTCTGATGGTGCTTCTTTCAATTTTTTCATATTATCTAATTGCAATTTCTGCAATTTTTTTGTTTTAAATTTATGAATAGATGATTTTACATCGGCCTCAAAATTCATTTCCCGTGGCTTAATAAATATCTGATGTTTCTTTTCCCAATTTTCGCTAAGTGTATATTCATCTTTTAATAATTCGGCAGATAAAGTTGAAATATCTTCTTCGGGCGAATTGATAAGCAAGCTGCTATCAAATGTTTTTTCGGTTTCAAATTGTTGTAAAAATGCATTAAACATTTTAGCACAATTTATATTATCAATCAATCCTAAATCAATTTCATCAAATAATACTTGAGCCACCAGTTGCCCATTGGTCATGGTTTTGCTGCCCCATTCTAATAATATTCTAATAATATTTTTTTCTTGTTCTTCGGCTTGATTGGTTTTAAAAAAATTGGGTTGCTGTGGTTCGTTGGTAAAAGTAGGTTCGGCTTGTTGGTATAATAAATGGGCATCATCATCGGGCATATCCGATTTTTTTTTCATCTCAGTCCGCATCAATTTATTCACTTCGCTGTTTACCAATTCTTCACTCAATTGCATCATCGAGCTAAACTCTTTTATGTAAGCACCACGAACAAAACTATCAGGTATTTTTGTAAGTATGCCAATAATATCTTTTGTAATGGCAGCTTTTTGATAAGGGTCGTTTTTGGCTTGTTCAATCGAGTTTTGAATTTTAAACCGAATAAAATCTTTTGCATTATCTTTTACAAAATCATTAAACCCAGCCGCTCCATTTTTATGAATATAACTATCGGGGTCTTCGCCTTCGGGCAATAAAACCAATTTTAAATTTAAGCCTTCTTCAATAATTAATTCTAACCCACGAAGTGCAGCTTTTACGCCTGCTGCATCGCTATCGTACAATAAAATAATATTGTTGGTATAGCGCTTTATTAATTTTATTTGGTCTATAGTTAATGCTGTGCCGCTGCTGGCAGCCACGTTTTCAATACCGCCTTGTTGTAATGAAATTACATCTAAATAGCCTTCAACCAAATAGCAAAATGTATTTTTTAAAATAGCATTTCGGGCTTGATACAAGCCATACAATACTTTGCTTTTATGATAAATATCGCTTTCGGGCGAATTAAAATACTTAGCCGTGTTTTTATCTTTTTTTAAAGTTCGGCCGCCAAATGCAATTACTTTTCCTGTAATATTATGAATAGGAAAAATTATTCTACCTCTAAAAAAATCGGCATTGCG
>JBEEMV010000175.1:0-6187 GCA_041192505.1 Bacteroidota bacterium | reverse complement strand
CTGAATAATTTATGAAAGTATGAATCATCGGTTTTATATGCAGCAATGCATTAATTTAGCATTAAAAGGCATTGGCAATGTAGCGCCCAATCCTATGGTGGGTGCTGTATTGGTGCACGATGATAAGATAATAGGCGAAGGATGGCATCAACAATATGGCGAAGCACATGCCGAAGTAAATTGTATAAATTCGGTACCTGTCAATCAACAGCATTTAATAGCCGAAAGCACTTTGTATGTAAATTTAGAACCTTGTAATCACACTGGTAAAACACCACCATGTACAGATTTTATTCTTCAACATCAGATAAAAAAAATAGTAGTGGGTTGTGTAGATGCTAATCCATTAGTAGGCGGCAAGGGTATAGCTAAATTGATACAGAATAATTGCGAAGTAGTGTATCCAATTCTCGAAAAAGAAAACCTTGAATTGAATAAACGATTCTTTACATTTCATCAAAAAAAACGACCTTATATATTTTTAAAATATGCACAAACCCATGATAGATTTATTGCAGCCGATAATTATAAAGCAATAAAAATATCGAACAATTTGGTAGATGAAAAAATGCATGAAATGCGTAGCCACGAAGCTGCTATTATGGTAGGCTACAACACAGCATGGCATGATAACCCAAGGCTTACTGCAAGGCTTGTTGATAGCACACACCAACCCTTACGAATTGTGATAGATAAACACAATAAACTACCTGCTTCGCATCATTTATTAAGCGATAAATTAGCTACTTTAATTTTAAATGAAATAATAAACAAGAAGGAAAACAATAAGGAATATTTACGGATAGATTTTAATCATTTGCTACCTAATTTAATGAACGAACTTTTTAAAAGAAATATCAACTCAATGATTGTTGAAGGTGGAGCTATTTTATTGCAAAGTTTTATCAATGAAAATTTATGGGATGAAGCCATTGTGATTACTAATACAGAACTAAGTATGCAGCATGGAATAGAAGCCCCAATATTAATTGCAAAGCCTAACTCTTCCATTATTATCGAGAATAATAGCATTGATTATTACAGAAATACAAACACCATTTAATTAATGAAAAAACTAAATTTATTTGATGCCACTTTAATTGTTGCTGGTAGTATGATTGGCAGCGGCATTTTTATTGTAAGTGCCGAAATGGCAAGAACAGTTGGTGGCGCAGGTTGGATGTTGTTGTTGTGGGTGTTAGCAGGTATAATGACATTGCTTGCAGCCCTTAGCTATGGCGAATTAGCAGGCATGATGCCCAAAGCTGGCGGACAATATACTTACCTAAAAGAAGCCTATAATCCGTTTGTTGGATTTTTGTATGGTTGGACATTGTTTACCGTAATTCAATGCGGTACAATTGCAGCAGTTGCTGTAGGGTTTTCGAAATTTGTAGGTGTGTTTTTTCCTTCATTAAGCGAAAATAATGTGCTGTTCGATTTTTTATTTATAAAGATTACAGGCGCTCAATTATTGGGTATAGCTATGTTAGCAGTGCTTACTTATTTCAATTCAAAAGGCATACAGTATGGTAAAATAATTTTACGAATATTTACTTCGGCAAAATTAATTGCTTTATTTGGGTTAGTAATTTTAGGTTTATTTGTATTTGCCGATAGCCAAATTTGGAACAAAAATCTTTCTCACTTTTGGAATGCAGCTTCGTATACCGTTGATAAAAGTACAGGCTTAGAAAGCTTCGAACCTTTATCGCATATTGGGTTATTAATGGCTATGGGCGTAGGTATGGTTGGCTCATTATTTAGTAGCGATGCTTGGAACAATGTAACCTTTATTGCTGGCGAAATTGATAACCCAAAGAAAAACATTCCACGAAGTTTAATCATTGGAGTTTTAATGGTTACAATTATTTATATTTTAGCCAATATTGCTTATTTAAAATTGCTACCATTTTTTGGTACAACCGATACATTATCGGTAAAAGAAATGGGAATTATGTTTGCGCCAAATGATAGAGTAGGGGTATCGGCTGCCACCATGATGTTTAACGATTGGGGTACTTCTATCATGGCCGTTTTAATTATTATTTCAACATTTGCTTGCAATAATGGGTTGGTAATGGCAGGTGCTAGGGTGTATCAGCAAATGGCTTTAGATGGATTATTTTTTGATAAAATGAAAACCAACAATGCCAACAATGTTCCTGCGTTTGCATTGTGGATTCAGTTTGTATGGTGCAGTATTTTATGTTTAAGTGGTAAATACAACGACTTACTGAACTATGTAATTTTTGCCGTTCTTATATTTTATATTTTAACTATTGTAGGTGTTTTTATTTTAAGAGTTAAACAACCCGATACTCCACGACCTTATAAAACATTGGGCTATCCTATACTGCCAGCCATTTATATTGCCATGGCATTATTAATATGTGTTGATTTATTAATCATGAAACCCAATTATTCTTACCCAGGTTTAGCCATTGTAGGCTTAGGCATTCCTGTTTACTACATTTGGCGGCGAAGTAAAAAATAAAATATTCTACTCATCTACTTTGTATCTTCGCCCATCATAATATGAAACATTTAAAGCAGCTAAATACCTACCTACGAAAGTATTATCATTATTCATTGCTCAATATTTTGTTCAATGTACTGTCCATAGTTTTTTCTGTATTCTCTATGTCTATGATTATTCCGTTTTTGAATATTCTATTTGGCATTACACAAAAAGTGTCGGTAAAGCCCCAACTTACTGTATCTGTAACTAGTTGGATAAACTCATTCAATTATTTTATGAGCAATATGATTGAAGTATATGGCTCATCTACGGCATTGTTGGCAGTATGTATTTGTGTAATTATTGTTTTCTTTCTTAAAAATTTATTTCGCTGGTTGGCTATTTATTTTTTAGCTCCTATTCGTAATGGAATTATTTTAGAGCTGCGCAACGATTTTTATAAAAAAATACTTCGCCTTCCATTATCGCATGTTACTACCGAACGCAAGGGCGATTTATTATCACGGTTTTCGAATGATATAAATGAAATTGACAACAGCATTATTTGTATGCTCGAAGGTTTAGTTAAAGATCCTATTGAAGTAATTATTTATTTAGGATGGATGATTTTTAATAGCCCATCGCTTACTGCTATTGCATTTGTTATCTTACCCATCAGCGGTTTAATTATTTCATTTGTAGCCAAGCCATTAAAAAAACAAGGTACCAAAGGCTTAGCACAAACGGGTTATTTGCTATCCATCATCGAAGAAACTATTTCGGGTATTAAAATTATTAAAGCATTTAATGGCGAAATATTTCAACGCTTACGATTCAGAAAAGAAACACATCAAATGTTTTTAATCAATAATAAAATTATTCGTCTTCGTGATATGGCATCGCCACTTAGCGAATTTTTAGGCATTACGGCTGTGGCTGTAGTATTATATTTGGGCGGCAAATTGGTGCTTAGCAATACTTCGCAATTAAGCCCATCGGGTTTTATAGCTTATATGCTTTTCTTTTCTCAATTAATTAATCCATTAAAATCAATATCTAATTCGTTTTTTAATCTTCAAAAAGGATTTGCTGCCGTGGATAGAATTAATGAAGTATTATTTGCCGATGATAAAATTATCGACCCATTACAGCCTAAAACATTAGATAATTTTACAACTCAAATTGAATATAAAAATGTAAGCTTTGCTTATAAAGACGAATTGGTTTTGAAAAACATTAATGCTACTATTGGTAAAGGAAAGCTAATAGCATTGGTAGGTCCAAGCGGTTCGGGCAAATCTACTTTTGTTGATTTATTGCCTCGTTTTTGGGAAGTAACATCAGGCGAAATATTAATTGATGATATTAATATAAAAGATGTAAAACTATTTGATGTTAGAAAACACATGGGTATTGTATCGCAAGAAGCTATTTTATTTAATGATACGGTGTTTAATAATATTGCATTCGGTATTAATAATGCAAAATTAGAAGATGTGATACAAGCCGCCAAAGTGGCTAATGCACACGATTTTATTGAACTATTAGAAAATAAATACGAAACCAATATTGGTGAACGGGGTAATAAATTAAGCGGTGGGCAGCGCCAGCGAATTACCATTGCCCGTGCTGTATTAAAAAATCCACCCATTTTAATTTTAGATGAAGCCACATCGGCATTAGATACCGAAAGCGAAAAATTGGTACAAGATGCTTTATATAAATTGATGCAAAATCGTACATCAATAGTAATAGCCCATAGGTTAAGCACCATACAACATGCCGATGAAATATGGGTTATGAAAGATGGCGAAATAGTAGAACGAGGCAACCATGAAAAACTAATTGCTTTTGATGGATTGTACAAACGATTGGCGCAAATGCAATCGTTTTAATAACTGCTAATTAACATGATTAATTTACAAAATTATATTTCAATACATTCTGAATTACAAGCTTCAAACACACAATTGATAGCAGTTTCGAAAACAAAACCTATTTCAGATATTCAAGAATTACATGATGCTGGGCAACAAGTTTTTGGTGAAAATTATGTGCAAGAATTAGTTGATAAACAACCACAATTATCTGCTGATATTCAATGGCATTTTATAGGTCATTTGCAATCGAATAAAGTAAAATATATTGCTCCGTTTGTGCATACCATTCATGCTGTAGATAGTTTGAAATTACTGATTGAAATAGATAAACAAGCGGCTAAAAACAATAGAATAATTAATTGCTTATTGCAATTGCATATAGCCGATGAGGAAACAAAATTTGGATTAGATGAAAGCGAAATGTATGAATTAGCCTCCAACATTCAACAACAAAATTTTAAAAATATTTTGATTACGGGCATCATGGCTATGGCTACCAATACGGATGATGAGCACAAGATTGAACAAGAATTTATTTGCGTAAAACAGATTTTTGATAAACTAAAATTAGATTATTTTTCATCATCAAATGAATATAAAGAAATATCGATGGGTATGAGCAGCGATTACAAATTGGCTGTAAAATGTGGCTCAACCATGGTAAGAATTGGTAGTTTGCTTTTTGGCAGCAGAAATTAAAATTATAGAATTACATTTGCCATTCAATTTTAAAAAACAAAATCTTTATGCAAGCTTGGAAAGAATATCAGGAACAAAACAAAGAAAGATTCCTAAACGAATTATTAGATTTATTGCGCATTCCATCGGTAAGTGCTAAATCTGAAAATAATGCAGATACAGCCAAATGTGCTGAAGCTGTAAAACAAAGAATGATAGAAGCTGGAGCCGATAATGTTGAAATTTGTCCTACAGCTGGTCATCCTATAGTATATGGCGAAAAAATGATTGATGCAACCTTACCAACGGTGTTGGTGTATGGTCATTATGATGTTCAACCTGCTGATCCTGTTGAGTTGTGGCATTCGCCACCATTTGAGCCTGTAATTAAAGATGGTAAAATTTATGCTCGTGGAAGTGCTGATGATAAAGGTCAATTTTATATGCATGTAAAAGCATTTGAAACATTAATGAAAACTAATTCGATGCCATGTAATATCAAATTTATGATTGAAGGCGAAGAAGAAGTGGGCAGCAGCAACTTAGGTAAATTTTTAGAAGACAATAAAGAGAAATTAAAAGCTGATGTAATTTTAGTTTCGGATACTTCGATGATTAGCATGGAAAACCCTTCGTTAGAAACTGGTTTACGTGGCTTAGCTTATATGGAAGTAGAAGTAACTGGCCCAGATAAAGATTTGCATAGTGGTGTATATGGTGGTGCTGTGGCTAATCCTGCTACTATTTTAGCAAAAATGATTGCTTCATTGCATGATGAAAATAATCACATTACCATTCCTGGTTTTTATGATGATGTAGTAGAATTATCGGCTGAAGAAAGAGCTGAAATGGCTAAAACTCCATTCAATTTAGAAGCGTACAAAAAAGATTTATCTATCAAAGAAATTTGGGGAGAGAAAGGATATAGCACTATCGAACGTACAGGCATTCGCCCTACAGCCGAAGTAAATGGCATGTGGAGTGGCTATACGGGCGAAGGCGCAAAAACAGTTTTGCCTTCAAAAGCGTATGCAAAAATTTCGATGCGATTAGTACCGAATCAAAAATCGGGAAAGATTGCGGCTATGTTTAAAGCACATTTCGAAAAAATTGCGCCATCGTATGTACAAATAAAAGTAACCGAACATCATGGTGGCGAACCTGTGGT
>JBEEMV010000174.1:0-9106 GCA_041192505.1 Bacteroidota bacterium | reverse complement strand
TTAGTTGCTTTATTTCGAACTATGTTATCAATTACAGGTAATTGGTATGAAGAAGATTTACAACAAATTAATAGCCATCATAAATTTGGTGCATTATCAAGTGATATTTTAACTGAATATAGATTAGAAAGAGACAAACATGAAGTTGGAGGGCAATCTCCTAATGATTTATCTCATGATGGGCATGAAATTTTAGAAGGACTTAAATCTTCTTTCAACGAAATTCAAATTCAACCATTCTTTTCATTTATCTATCGGTTTTTAGGTGGGCTAAGAGGCGATGATGAAACTGTAAAAAAATTAGCTGACCTTCTTGTTTTATTTGATACTTATGCAACATCAAATAAATTAATGAATCCAAATTATTTTCTTTTTGCTGGGGCTAAAAAATAAAGAACAATCTTTATTTCCCTCCAAATTTTCTAATCAGCTTTTCAATTTCAATTTCCAATTCATTTTCGGTTGCAGTAGTTCGGCAATTAATCGAATGTAGTTTTACTAAACTTATTTCAAATTGATTGGCTGATAGTGGTAGTTCGCTTTTTACTTCCAGCGTTGCTGCATTGCCCGTAATGGCTTTATATAGTTCGAAAGTTGTGGAAGCTATGCCGTAAATATTGTTGTAATAATTACTTGCCAAATTATAAATTTGAAAAGGCGAATGTAGATGATTAGCAATTTGCAAAGTTTGTTGGCTAAGCATTAGCAACGAAATAAAATTTCTGTTTTGCTTGCCCGATGAAAGCAAAGTAATATTGCCCGTTTCGTATAATGATTTTATAAAACAACCAGGTACTAATGTCCAGCGGTTTACAGTGCTGGCTACCATTTCGCCATAAATATTGCTGGGGCGAACAATGGCTGTATGTAAGCCAAATTTTCGAGCATACATTTCTACATATTGTTCGGCTAATAAATGATTAATACCGTAATCGCTTTCGCAATTTGGGGTTGAATCTTCGGTAATCATACCCGATAATTCGGTACCATAAACTTGTAGTGTTGAATAAAAAATGAATCGATTAATTTTATTGTTTACAGCCAATTGCAACATATTTCTTGTGCCACCAGCCGATAGGGTAATGCCATCAATCGCATTTTTTGATACAATATCATTAGCGGCTGCTAAATGAATAATAACGTCGGCTTCTATTTTTAATTGTGGTAAATTACTATGTAGCATATCGCCTTCTATCCATTCAATGGCAGGCATTTCGGCTTTTAATGTGGGTGTAATATGTCGGGTAATGGCAATTACTTGATGTCCATTATCAACTAAAAATTTCGATAAATAACTTCCAATAAATCCAGTAGCACCAGTAATTAAAAATTTCATGTAGCAGTAGTATTTAAAAATAGTAAGAGCCCGAATATTTTCTTTTTTTCAATTCCATATCGTTTAAAATATTGGCTTTAGCATTTATTTGTATGGCGTAAAATCTGCCAGGGGCTACCTGTATGCGCATTTGCCAACAATGTAAATCTCGTAAAATTACTATATCGGTATAAGCCAATCCCTTAATTCTAAAATCGTAACCCGTGTTTACCGTTACATTCCATTTGGGGGTTAAGCCAAAATTTAAAGTACCATTTATTGATTGGGTATAGATTACAGTATCTTTAAAATTGATAGTTTTGGGCTGTATGGTTAGCATATAATTGGTTGAAAACGTAAACGGAATATGCCATTGATTAAAGTCGATTGCCGATATTTCGTCGCTTGTATTTTTCTTTTGTTCTGCTGTGTTATTATTGGTTGATGCACCTTTTGTTTTTTTAGCAAAATCGGTCATATTTTGTTTGCTGGCAAAATTGGCGTTGATGGCAAAGTTGGCGCTTTTTATTTTGCCTAATTTTCCATCTTCCAATAAGGCATATTTATCAATGGCTCTGCCTGCTGTGTTATGATGATAAGGATCTAACTGAAGATTAAGATTTACCGTAATTTTATTTTTCAAAAAGCCAGTGTTGGTGCTCATGCTGATGGGGCTTAACCTAAATGAATCGGCAGCCAAATTATAAAAAGTATTAAATGATAAGCTTCGCAATAAAGTAATTTTACGAGATTGGTTAATGGTATCTTTTGCATCAAATACTTTCATTTCTAAATCGTTGGTTACACCTAAGCCTATGCCTGCAAACTTGCCAGCAGCAGGCGGTCCACCTACAATACTTTGTTCGAAAACAGAGTAGGGGGTAGCACCATTAATAGGCGATTGTTTATAATAATGAAAAAAATTGCTACCATAATCGGGGTGATATTGTGCATTAATATTAGGTGTAATTACATGGCGTATGGCTTTTATTTTACCATGTTTAAATTGTTTCATACCAAATATTTTGGTGTTTAAACTTACCGAAGCCGAAAAATCTCGTTCGGTTTTAAAGCCATTTACTCGGTTATGAATTATGTTCGAATTAGAATCTAATGATTGTTGTGATGAGTAAGCAAACCAACGTTCATTATAGTTTATAGATGGATTCAATACAAAATATTTCATCACTTTTACATTGGTTGAAATAGGAATAGAATGAACAATACCATTTTTAAAATCATTAAATTTCGATTTAAAAAGTAAAGTATCTTTTGTAGTTAATTGATTAAGTGCATTTGCCGAATAACTAAAGCCAATATTTTCGTACCATTTTTTTTCGCCAATCGAATGTTTTTTTACAAATGGTGTAAGCCTGTTTATATTAAAGTTGATGGATGGCAAAGTAAACGTCATATCATGCGTTTGGTTATTTTGCGAATGATTGGCATTAATGGTTAAGTTAAAAGGTTTGTTCGGAAAAATTCTTTGATAACTGATAGATGAATTATAAGTATTTGTTAAAAACTGATTGGCATCATACACATTATTTCTATTATATCGGCTGGTGCCTGCATCTACGCTTGCCGAAAATAAATTGTATGGATTCGATTTTGAATCTTTATTATGATGCCATGTAATATGAAAATCTTTTTGTTTCGAAAAGCCCGATTCTTGTGGGTCGCCAAGCCTTGTGCTGGCAAAAGCCAACATAAAATTGCCCGTAGCTTTATACCTATAATTATAGCCCGAATTTAATCTAACTGCATAGCTACCATGCGAAAAAATATCGCCTTGCAGCGCCAAATCGTGGTGTTTGCCTAGTCCAAAATAATAGCCGCCATTTTGCAATCCAAAACCTTTATTTACATCATTATTAAATTGTGGAATTAATAAACCACTGGCTTGCCCTTTTTGAATAGGAAAAATAGAAAAAGGAATAAATAATGGCGTTGGAATATCTTCTACAATTAATTGTGCAGGCCCTGTAATAATTAATTTACCCGGAATTACTTTAATTCTATTGGCTCTAAATCCAAAATGAGGATGTTCATTACTACAAGTGGTAAACATAGATTTATAACCTAAATAATCTTTTTCGCCATCTTTTTTTATAGCTTCGCTATGAATAAATCCTTCGCTTTCGGTAGTTACTAAATCATAAATTTTTCCTTTTTGAGTTTCGTAATTGTAAGCAATTTTTTGAGCATTGTAAGTTTTATCACTTTCTTTAAATATAGGCGCACCAATGGTTTTATTAGTTGTTGAATCTTTTTTGCCATTAGCTCTCAATAAATGTTCATCCCAATTTATTTGAATTTGGTAAGCTTCTAAGTTCAACTCTTTATATTGTATGCTTGCTTCATTGTATAAAAAAACATTATTGGTGGCAGCATTAAATATTAATGAATCTTTAGCAGCATAATGAATGGTAGAATCGGGCGAATCTTTTGAAATAATAATTGAATCGGGATTGAAAATTAATTGCGTTGAATCGGGCAAATGCGATGCAGCATGAATAGAACTATCAATAGAAATAGTTTTAAAAGTGGAATCAATTTTTGTTGTTTTATCTTTCATGGCACGAAGTTGGGCAAAGCCATTAGTGACATTGCACAACATAAGTGTTGAAACTAAAATAGTTAACAGTATGATAAAACGTTTCAAAAAAAGATAATCAAATTAATTTTGTGGAAAATATGATTTACAAAGTTGCAGAAACAATTTCAGTTAAATTATTTTTTACATTTTTTTTATGATTTTATTTCCAACACTTAATTGTAAATATTTCATCATTTTTGTAATTCTATTATTTAAAACAAACTAATGCGTACCATCTTTAAATATATCCTCTTGTTTTTTTGTGTTGTAACTATTACAACCCTACAGGCAGCTGCACCAAAATTTAAAATCAAAACCGTTTTTATCGATCCTGGTCATGGCGGTAGTGATCCTGGTTCATTGGGTTCATTTTCACATGAAGCCGATGTGGCATTAAAAATTTCTTTAAAATTTGGTGCTATCATTCAACAAAATTATCCTGATGTAAAAGTGGTGTATGCCCGTACTACCGATATGTTTGTTGATTTATATGAACGAGCCAATATGGCAAATAAATGCAATGCCGATTTGTTTATTTGTATTCATTTAAATTCGGCTGGTAGAAATAAGTCAGCCTATGGATCAGAAACTTATACCATGGGCTTGCACAGAACCGAAGATAATTTTAATGTGGCCAAACGAGAAAATAGTGTAATATTATTAGAGAGCGATTACAAAAATAAGTACCAAGGTTTCGACCCAAACGACCCTGCCAGTTACATTATGTTTTCGATGATGCAAAATGCAAACCTTGATCAAAGTGTAAGTTTTGCTGGTAAAGTGCAAGAAGAATTGGGCGATGCAGGCAGATTTAACCGAGGCGTAAAACAAGCTGGTTTTGCTGTATTAGTATATACCAAAATGCCAAGTGTATTGGTTGAAACTGGCTTTATTACTAACCCCGAAGAAGAAAGATTTTTAAATAGCGAAGAAGGTTCAACTAAAATTGCAACGGGTATTTTTAATGCATTCGAAAGTTATAAAACCGAAGTAGAAGGTGTAAAATCTAATGTAATAAAAAAGCCTGTTCAAAATATTCAAACTAATATTACCGATACTACTACCCAAACATTTAATAGCAGCAATTATTTTAAAATTCAGTTTTATACATCTTCATCTCCATTAAATGTAAATGATGAAAGGTTAAACGATGCAAAAGGATTCACTATCGAGCAAGATAATCGTGGCAGATATATGTATCTATCTAAAAAAGTATTTACTAAAGATGAAACAGATAAACTAATTGAAAAACTTAGAAAAGATGGATTTAAGGATGCCTTTGTAGTTAATTATATTGGCAATAAAAGAGTAGAATAATTTTAGAAAAAGGCTTTTATTCTTTCCCTTTTTCTCCTACAAATTGATGGTTTGAATCTTTAAACAACACATTAAATGTAGTAAGCGAACCATAAATACGAGTAATATATTGCTGCATCTCCACTTTTTCTTCATCCGATAAAATAGAATGTGCGTTTATTTTTTGTTCTAATACCCGTAATCTATCTCTTAACATTACAATTTTATGAAAGAAAGCAGTAATAGGAATATCTTTTGGTTTTAATGATTTATCTGATGGTTGCAGATACATAGTGCCACCAATATATTTTGGTGCAATACTTACCAATTCTTGTACATCTGCCCATTTTATCAATATTTCACTCAATTTCATTTCAATGGCTTCAAAAGAAATGGCATCATGCTCGGGCTCAATGGCTTCAATTAATTCTAAACCTTCAAATGTTCTGCTTATTTCCTTTACACCAATATTGAAAAATGAAATGGTAAAATATTCTAATGAAATTTTCATTAAAATACCTTCGCCATAATTAGGATGGCGCAAACGGCTGCCAATGCCCAAAGAGCTTGTCATAGGTGTGTTATAAAGGAATTATAAATTAAATTACATTAAATGCTTTGGCTAAAAATACGCCAGCAAAAGGTAACAAAACCCAAAAAAATTGAGGAGCAAAAACTAATAATAATATTACACCTGCTGTAAAGCCTAAGGCTAAAATCCAATTAGCACTTTTAGGTAAATTATCTATCGACATAAAATTGTTTTTAATGGTTATTTGTTGTGCAAATGTAATTAACTGAATGAAATTTTCTAAAAATATTTACATTAGATGTATTCCTGCAATTGTGGATATTTTTTTGATGTTAAATTATTTAGCAATTGACCTCTTCGGAAAATGCTTGTTAATGACCTCATCTTTATCTTCTCTCCGATAAATACGGAGTCTGCGACCAACAGAGAAGAATGGTATTTTCCGAAGAAGTCTAATGATTGATGTGGTTTTAGATAAAAAGCAAAATACCTTAATAAAGAATTATTGCTTAGTGGCTACTTGCAAATAATGATTGAAGAAAAATTCGGATTTTAGTTTTTGTGTTTTCAAAATTTTCATTCCTCGGGTTTCTAAAAAATTATTGTATTCATTCAAATCATATTGATGAGGGTGTAATACATCACCAGGTACAGCTCTAAATAATTGTTTGAAAACAGAATGATTGTGAGCATCAATTGTAATCACCAATTGCCCATTTTGTTTCAACATATCACAAAGTTTATCATAGCAAAAATCAATATTACTTACATGGTTGATGGCATTCATGCAAAATATTACATCGTATTTTTTTGTAGGATTAAAATCTTCTAAAGGCACAGCAAAAAAATTAACTAATGGATAATTGGTTCGCTTAAAATGAGGAAGATTTTTTTCATATTCATCTAATAAAGGATCTTCGGCATCTATTCCTACATGATTAGGTAAAGCCATAAAAACACCTGCTGGCCCACAACCACAATCTAATATTTCAAGCGCATTGGTAAATTCAATTGAGTCTATTTTTGAAAGTAAATTAAGCCAATAGTTTTTTTTCCAAATGGCATATTCTGCTGGATTTTTATCGCCCAAGTAATTTTTCCACCATTTTAACTCAATGCTTTGAGCCAATTTCCATTTAATTGTTTTTGATTGCATGCAGCAAAAGTAATTTTTTTGATTTTATAAATCAGCAATCATTTTTTCTATTTCCTCCAGTTTATCTAACGATAACTTACCCAGCATTTTTTTTATTTCTACACGTTTCGATTGGGTTCTTATTTTTTGTAACGGATGATCTTTTCTGTCATCCAATAAATCATTGGGTTTCCATTCGAAAATATCATTGGGCGTACAATTTAATGACACACAAAGTTTTTCGATATGGTTTACTCTAATGTGTTCTACTTTATTGTTTTTTAGTTTGTGAGCCGTAAAGGGTACAAAGCCTTCTTGTACTAAAAATTTATAAGGTTGTTCAATGCCTCTGGCTTTAAATACTCGGCTTAGATTAATGTTTAGCATAAAATAATAGATTTCAAAAAGTCAATAATTTTATACAAAAGAACAATATATGGTTGGTATTTTTTCTAATAATTATACACAAGTGTTAATTTAAGTTACAAAAAATCAAATTTCAATAAATAAACATCAAACTAAAATGTAAAAAACTCAAATCAACAAGAATCCTATTTTGGCTTCAAAAAAATGTTTTATTTTTGCATCGTTTAAAAATTTTATCTACCCTGCAAGTAGATTTTTAAAACATAACATTCATTGTTATTCATAAAATTTTATAGCTATGTCAATACTCTACAATCGTATTTCGCAAAAGGAATTAAAAGAGAAACTTTTGCAATCAAATGAAGCCCGTAAAACTGTTTCATTTTATCATTATTTTAAAATAAACGAGCCACAACAATTCCGTGATGAATTGTTTAAAAACCTATTTCAGCTACAAGTATTTGGTAGAATATATGTAGCACATGAAGGCATTAATGCACAAATAAGTGTGGCAGTTGAAAATTTTGATGCTTTTAAAAACTATATTAATTCTATCGAGCCATTAAATGGTATTAGATTAAATGTAGCTATTGATGATAATGGTAAAAGCTTTTGGGTATTAAAAGTAAAAGTTAGAAATAAAATTGTAGCCGATGGAATTAACGATGCGACATTTAATATGGAGCATAAGGGCAAATATTTAAAAGCTAATGAATACAATGAGTTGGCTGAAAAGCCCGATACTATTATTGTAGATATGCGTAATCATTATGAGTATGAAGTAGGGCATTTTAAAAATGCTATTGAAGTGCCATCCGAAACATTTAAGCAGCAGTTGCCAATGGCAGTTGATATATTAAAAGATGCAAAAGATAAAAACATTATTATGTATTGCACTGGCGGTATACGATGCGAAAAGGCCAGTGCTTATATGCTTCATAATGGATTTAAAAATGTGTTTCATGTAGAAGGTGGAATAATAGAATATAGTAATAAAGCGAAAGAATTGGGAATTGAAAATAAATTTATTGGAAAAAATTTTGTGTTTGATGAACGTCTTGGCGAACGAATAACCAATGAAATTATATCACAATGCCATCAATGCGGCAAACCTGCCGATACACATATTAATTGCATAAATCAAGCCTGTCATTTATTGTTTATTCAATGCCATGAATGTGCTGAAAAATACAACCAATGCTGTAGTATAGCTTGTAAAGATGTAGTAGCATTGCCCGAAGAGATACAAAAAGAATTACGAAAAGGCGTAGATAAGGGCAAAATGATTAATCATCGAAGTAAAAACAGATTGAATGATTTAAAAGAAAAGGGTAATTTATAGGATGGCGTAAAAGCAAAAAAGTACCCGATAGATTGGTTTCAAAAATCAAGTAAAATCATTATATAAATTTAGATTTGTTTTTTTAGATAAAAAAATTATCTTTGCAATCCAATTAAAAAAAATAATTCAAAGAAAAATGAAGCAGAACATTCACCCTACTACTTATAGAAAGGTTGTATTTAAAGACATGTCAAACGAATATATGTTCTTAAGTGGCTCATGTGCAGCAACTAAAGAAACTATTAAATGGGAAGATGGTAATGAATATCCAGTAATTAAATTGGAGATTTCGCATACAAGTCATCCTTATTTTACTGGTAAAATGAAATTTATTGATACAGCAGGTCGTATTGATAAATTTAAAAAGAAATACGCAGCAAAGGCAAAATAATTTTGCTAATGTTCTATCTAAAAGCTGTTTCAAATTATTTGAAACAGCTTTTTTTATTCTATTATTATTCTTCAATGAATATTATTTCCCTAAATTGCAATCTAATTTCAATTATTTAAAAATGCAAAAT
>JBEEMV010000173.1:0-5188 GCA_041192505.1 Bacteroidota bacterium | reverse complement strand
AACATAAATTTTAATGAATACAATAGTGCAAAACAAGGAAGTAAAAGCAATAAAACGTAAACCAAGAAAATTTGTACCAGAAGATATTTTAATAGATAACTGGCAAACCTTAAAACCATTTTATGATAAATTAATTGAATTTACAATTGATTCGAATGAAGCTTTGTTTACTTGGCTTCAACACAAAAGTGAATTAGAATCAGTAGTGGATGAAGATGCTAGATGGCGCTATATTAAAGTAACTTGTGATGTAAACAATGCCGAAATTAAAGCCGCACACGAAGATTTTATAAAAAATATTCAGCCTCATTTAATTGAAGTAAAAGAAATATTAAATAAAAAGTTTATTGAATCACCGTATTCAAAAAAATTAGATAAAAATGAGTTTGGCACTTTGCTTTCGGGGGTTGCTAATGCCTTAAAATTGCATGAAGACGAAAACATAGATTTGATAACAGATTGCGAATTAAAGCAACAAGAATATCAAAATATAATTGGCAACATGACTATTCAATATAAAAGCAATGAATATACTTTACCGCAAGCCGCAAAGTTTTTATATGAAGCTGATAGAACCGTAAGAGAAGAAGTTTACAGGTTAATTATGCAACGTAGGATGGCAGATAAAGATGTATTGAATGAGCTTTTTACATCATTAGTTCAAACAAGAAATAAGATTGCTAAAAAAGCAGGTTTTTCAAATTATCGAGATTATAAATTTACCGAATTATGCCGAAACGATTATTCACCATACGATTGTTTCAAATTTCATGAAGCAATAAAAACCGAAGTACTGCCACTATATGAATTTTTCTTAAAAGAGAAAAAACAGGCTTTAGGTCTCGAAACGCTTCGTCCGTGGGATACCGAAAGCTCAGAAGCTAATGTAAAACCATTGGCTCCATTTACTGATAGCGAAGATTTATTGAATAAAACAATACAATGTTTTTATAATATTCATCCTTATTTTGGCGATTGCCTTTCTATCATGAAAAAGATGAATCATCTAGATTTGGAATCGAGAAAAGGGAAAGCACCGGGTGGATACAATATGGGATTGCCCGAAATAGGCGTACCATTTATTTTTATGAATGCCGCCAGCAGCTTAAAAGACATGACTACCATGATTCACGAAGGTGGACATGCCATTCATTCATTTTTAGCTAAAGATTTATTATTAAAAGAATTTAAAGATGTGCCCAGCGAAATAGCCGAAGTAGCAAGCATGAGTATGGAATTAATTTCGATGGATCAATGGCATTTATTTTTTCCTGATGCTGAAGATTTAAAAAGGGCAAAAAAACAACAATTAAAATCTGTTATTCATATTTTACCATGGGTGGCTACAATTGATAAATTTCAGCATTGGATTTATACAAATCCTAATCATACAACCGAAGAAAGAAAAGCTGAATGGCTGAAAGTTTTTTATGAATTTTCGCCAGCCGTATTAGATTATTCAGGTTTGAATGATTATGCAGCAAGCCGTTGGCAATCGCAATTACATTTGTATGAAGTACCATTTTATTATATAGAATATGCAATTGCACAATTAGCTGCAGTAGCCATGTGGAAACAATATAAAGAAAATGGAAAACAGGCGTTAGATAATTATATGGCCGCCTTACGATTAGGATACACAAAAAGTCTTCCTGAATTATATGAAGCAGCTGGAATTAAATTTGACTTCTCTCAAGTATATATTCATGAATTAATAGACTTTTTAAAAGCAGAATATGATAATTTGGGATAATCCTAAAGCAAAACAAAAAAAGCAGATTATTGATTAAATAATCTGCTTTTTTTATAATTTAAAATTGCTTTTACAACGACCAATACACCATCGATTTAATTTTATTTCTAAACACTCCTTTAATATCCATAAATACCGCCTTATCGCTGGTTATCCCTTTAAAATAATTTTCATCTAAATTTATATAATCATTGTGATTAACTGCAACAATAATGGCATCATAATTTTTGCCCGGTTCTGAAATTAAATTAAATCCATATTCCTCTTCCAATTCATGTCCATTTGCATGTGGATCAACCACATCAACTGATACTGAAAAATCTTTTAGTTCTTTAATGATGTCAGCCACTTTGCTGTTTCTTACATCGCTAACATTTTCTTTAAACGTAGCACCCATCACCAATACACGGCTATGCACCACATCTTTGCCTTCGTGTGCCATCAATTGAATGCAACGCTTCGCTACATAAGGTCCCATATCATCATTGATTCTTCGTCCGCTCAAAATCACTTCTGGATTATAGCCCAACGATTGCGCTTTATAAGTCAAATAATAAGGATCAACGCCGATACAATGCCCACCCACTAAGCCCGGCATGAATTTCAAGAAATTCCATTTAGTACCAGCAGCTTCTAAAACTTCATATGTATTGATGCCTAATTTTTCGAAAATTTTGCTCAATTCATTCATCAAAGCAATGTTCACATCACGTTGCGTATTTTCAATAATTTTTGCAGCCTCTGCCACTTTTATTGATGATGCACGATGCACACCAGCACGAATAACCAATTCATAAGTTTTTGCAATCAATTCAGCCGATTCAGCATCGCAGCCACTGCTCACTTTTACAATATTTGGTAAAGTTTGTTTTTTGTCGCCTGGGTTTATTCTTTCAGGTGAATAACCAATTTTAAAATCGCCATTGCTCAATTTCAAACCTGATATTTTTTCCAATACTGGCAAACAATCTTCCTCAGTACAACCAGGATAAACTGTTGATTCGTACACTACATAATCACCCATTTTCAACACTTGACCTACTGTGTTTGATGCACCCAAAACTGGTTTCAAATCTGGTACTCGGTGTTCGTCCACAGGTGTAGGCACAGCTACAATAAAAAATGTAGCAGCTTTCAAATCTTCAATTGTGGCGGTAAACTCAATATCGCAATTATCAAAAGCACTGCTTTCTAATTCGTTACTTGGGTCAATTTTATTTTTCATCATATCCACCCGTTTTTGGTTGATATCAAACCCAATTACAGAAATCTTTTTTGCAAATTCTATTGCTAATGGCAAACCCACATACCCCAAGCCTATTACAGCTAATTTTGCTTCTTTCGCTACTAATTTTTCGTAAATATTTTTCATTTTTTTGAACGCTGATTGCGCTGATTTTTATGATTAATTTTTGATTTTATTTTCTTCCCACAAAGTCGCAAAGTTTTTTTAGATTTTTTTTACTTGTGAAACTATGTTCACTTTGAATTTCAATCTTGTATTTCTATGAATTCTATGTTGCTATGTGGTTAATTAAGCAATTCTTTTCACTGAATTGTTCTCCAATTTATATTCCTGTTTGCTTTCTTCACACACCGCCAATCCTTTGCTATCAAAGGTTAAGCGATGACCATATTCACTCATCCAACCTAATTGCTTTGCAGGATTTCCAACCATCAACGCATAGGCAGGAACTGTTTTTGTAACCACCGAACCTGCACCAATAAAGGCAAATTCACCGATATCATGTCCGCAAACAATGGTTGCATTGGCACCAATCGAAGCACCTTTTTTCACTACCGTTTTTGCATATTGTCCACGGCGTACTACTGCACTTCGTGGATTAGTAACATTCGTGAAAACCATTGATGGCCCTAAGAAAACATCATCTTCACATTCCACACCCGTATAAATTGCAACATTGTTTTGCACCTTTACATTGTTGCCTAATTTCACATCATTAGCTACCATCACATTTTGCCCAAAGATGCAACCATTACCAATTACAGCATTTTGCATGATGTGACAAAAATGCCAAACCTTAGTTCCAGCGCCAAGTGTAGCCGTTTCGTGAACGTATGATGATTCGTGAATGAAGTAATCTTTTGTCATTTGTCAATAGTCATTTGTTTTTTTGAAATATTTTTAATCATCGGCATTGAATCTAATTTGTCCAAATTTTTATAATCAATACTCTTAATTAACTTTCCTGTTGAATCATAATAATTCCAAATACCAACGTAAGTATCAATCGTAAAACGAACACCTTGTTCTGCTACTTTGCCATTTGGATGATACCAAGTTGATAAGCCATAAAACCTACCATTATAAGCAATCCCTTCAAATCTCATAGAATCATTTCGGTCAAATTCTCTATTTAAGGAGAATTTTGTATCTAAACTATATTTTTTAACACCCCTACCAAAAATAGATTTATTGTACCAAAAAAAAACATTTCCATTTTTGTAATAGTCCCTTCGAATTGAACTATCTGCATTAAGCCTTACTGTGACACTATCGCACTTTTTAATGTCAGATTCTAATTCAATTTCTTTTTTAGTTTCCTCAAACCATTTTCTTGCTTTTTCGTCTGCACTTATTTTTTCTTTACATCCAAATGATTGAATGCAAAAAATGAAAAGCAAAAAGAAAATAAAATTCTTTTTCATTGAGTTATTTCACAATTGAGCATTTTCAAATCACTTTCTTGAAATACTCCAACGTCAACTTTAACCCCTCACTCCTACTCACTTTTGGCTCCCATCCTAAAATTGCTCTTGCTTTTGTAATATCTGGTCGGCGTTGTTTTGGGTCGTCAGTTGGTAATGGTGTATAAATAACTTTTGATGTTGAACCAGTTAGTTTTAGAATCTCTTGTGCAAATTCATTTATTGTTATTTCATCAGGGTTTCCAATATTCATTGGTTGAGCATAATCACTTAATAATAAGCGATAAATACCTTCCACTAAATCTGAAACATAGCAAAATGAACGTGTTTGACTGCCATCGCCAAATGCAGTTAAATCTTCGCCACGTAAAGCTTGCCCAATAAATGCAGGTAAAACTCTGCCATCATCAAGCCTCATTCGTGGGCCATAGGTATTAAATATTCTAATAATTCTAGTTTGTAATCCATGATATGTATGGTAAGCCATCGTCATAGCCTCTTGAAAACGTTTTGCTTCATCATACACTCCTCTTGGCCCTACTGGGTTTACATTGCCCCAATATTCTTCGGTTTGAGGATGCACTAATGGATCGCCATACACTTCGGATGTAGAAGCAATCAACATTCTAGCATTTTTTGCTTTGGCTAATCCTAATAAATTATGTGTACCTAACGAACCTACTTTTAAGGTTTGAATTGGGATTTTTAAATAATCAATTGGGCTTGCTGGCGATGCAAAATGTAAAATATAATCTAACTCACCAG
>JBEEMV010000172.1:0-2812 GCA_041192505.1 Bacteroidota bacterium | reverse complement strand
CGTACAACGGTTTAGCAAACCGGCCCTTTCGGCCACTCAGGCATCTCTCCGTTAGCTCTTTTTTCAAAAAGCGATGCAAAGATATGCAAAACATTTTATCTTCAAAATATCAACGCAAAATGTTTTGCTCATTACTAAATCTTTTATAAGAAAACAGTACTGCCAACGAGCCATACAACGTTAAAGTAAATACGGTAATCCACCAATAAATACCTACCGAATCGCCAGCAATCATGTATTTGGTGCATAATGCAATATTGGTAACAGGTATTAATGAAGTTAATAAATTTAATTTTACGCCTGGTAAAAGTGCCATCATAGCTGGCATAATTACAATAAAATTAAATGGTGCAATAATACTTGTTGCCTCTCTGTAGTTTCGGGCGTAAGTAGCTACAGGCGTTAATATACCCGAAAAAAATACAGTAAGTGGAATTATCATGATCAATAATTTTATGATAAAAATGGGTGTAAATATTTTACCAATAATGTTTACTAATTCTAACGGAAGGCTATCGGTACTTAATCGTACAAATAATAAAATACCTGCAATAGATAATACGGCTGTTAATGTGCCACCAGTAACGGCTACACCAATTTTACCAAACAT
Organism: Bacteroidota bacterium; assembly: GCA_041192505.1. Taxonomy (GTDB): domain Bacteria; phylum Bacteroidota; class Bacteroidia; order Chitinophagales; family CAIODY01; genus CAIODY01. Next base: position 2,202 of record JBEEMV010000172.1, on the reverse strand, counting down.
AATCTGCAAGCGGTTTACAGGGCTTGTTAAAATGGTTTCGATAGTGCCACGTTCTTTTTCGCCAGTAAATAAATCAACACATAGCATCATACAACCCATAAAACTGTAGATGATGAATATATAAGGCAAAAAGCCACCAAATATTTTTCCGAAAATTTCTTGTGTTGATGCAATATCATGCTCTTCAATTTTTATGGGCGTAATTTTTTCTTTGTCTAATTGCAATGCAATTAATCGTTGGGCAATTAATGGTTGCTTAATCAATTCCAGTTTTACTGTCATTCGGTTTTTGTAAGTATCATCTTTCGAATTAAAAAATAATTTTACCACTGCCGTTTTATTGCTATCTAATTCATTGCTAAAATTTGATGTAGTTATTAATCCTACCTCGGCTTTTTCTTGTTTGATAGAATCTTGTAGCTGCTGTTTAGTTTCGCAAAATGAAATTTTCAAGGTTGAATCTTTCATTAATTCTTTTTCAATAATATTATTCTTACAATCATTTAACCATACTACATGAATGGCTTTGTTTTCATTATGTTCAGATATTAAACTTTGTATTTTTATTATCGCAAATATGATTAGCGGCAATAAAAATGCAGGAATAATAATGGTTGTACGCAATGTTCGTTTATCTCTTAGTGTATCTAATAATTCTTTTTTGTATACTATCCAGATTTTTTTCATCGTATTATTTAGCGTTTTGTACAGTATTAATAAATGCTTCGGTTAGGCTGTGGCTGCCATGTAGGGCTCTAAAATTTTGCATCGTATCATTAAATAAAATTTTACCATTATGCATTATGGCTAAATCATCACACAATAAATTTACCTCTTCCATAATATGCGATGAAAAAATTACTGTTTTATTTTGCTCTTTACAACGCTTAATTAATTGAATAATATTAGCCGCTGTAATTACATCTAAGCCCGATGTAGGCTCATCAAACACTACCACTTCGGGGTTATGTATCATGGTTCGTACTATCGAAACTTTTTGTTTCATGCCTGTACTTAACGAACCAATTTTTTTATTTGCAAAATCATTCATTGCCAATAAATCAAATAATTCATCCTTTCTGCTTTTAAAAGTTGCCTCATCAATTCCATTCAAATCGGCAAAATATTTTACCATTTCATTGGGCGTTAATCGAGTATATAAACCTGTTGAGCCAGTTAAAAAACCAATCTTACTTCGAACCTGCGTATCATTTTTAAGTACATCTAAATTAGCCACCAAAACCTTACCCGATGTAGGTTTTAATAAAGTAGATATTACTCTAAGTGTTGTTGTTTTACCAGCGCCATTTGGTCCAAGCAATGAAAAAATTCTGCCTGGTTTGCATTCAAAACTAATATCATCAACAGAATTAATTCTGGTTGCTAAATTTGAATTTACATCTTTTTTTGCAAAAATGCTTTTCCTTTTTGCTGGAAATGATTTAACTAAATTTTGTACTGAAATCATTTTATTTGTTTTTTCAAATATGGTTAATATTATTCTGAATTGATAGAACTATAGAATATTTATTTAAGAATAGATTTTTTTGATTGTAAATTTCAAATGAATATTCCTACTTTTGAAATCGTTAAATAATCGCATGAGAAACTTTTTTTTTATTTTACTTGTAGCTGTTTTAGTTTTATTAATACAATGGTGGTTGCCTTGGTACACATTAGCCATTCCTACTTTTATTGTTGGGTTTTTGTATAAAAGCAAACATGCATTACCTGCTTTTACTATCGGTTTTATCGCTGTTTTTATATTATGGTTTATCATGATATTTTTTATCAATCAAAATAACCATTCCATATTAGCCAACCGATTAAGTATTTTGTTTTTCAAACATCAATGGGTACTATTATTAATGATAGTAAATGCTTTTATTGGTGGACTTGTAGCAGGAACGGCAATGCTTTCAGGTCATTATCTTCGAAAAGCATTGTAGTTTTTATTGTTTAATATCAGTTACCTTTCCATCTTTAATTAGGTAATAGCTTCCATTATTAAACTTGTATTTTATTGCTCCATCTTTTGTTTTTGTTTTATAATCGGCATCGCCCCAGCTAAGCTGTGCTTGTTCATTAGTCATACCTTTATAAATTTCTCTTGCTTCAATAGCCTGCCAAACTGATTCTTGCCAATTGTATATTTTTCGTGGGTCTTTTTTGTAAAAAAACTTACTTGGTAAGCTTGAGTAA
>JBEEMV010000171.1:0-21392 GCA_041192505.1 Bacteroidota bacterium | reverse complement strand
TATTTGGAATGATAGTATTGTAGGTACAAATAGTTTTTATCAGGCTTGTGCTGGGCAAACTTATAAATGTAAAATTATTGATGCTTGTGGCGATTCGGCAATTGATACCATTAGCATTCCTATACTTCAACCTTTAACAGCTAATGTAGTTTTAAGTAATACAAAATGTAATTTCAACTGTACTGCACAAGCCGTTGTATCGCATACTGGTGGCTTAGCACCATATTTTGTAGCATGGAGTACAGGGCTTTTAAATTCTAACATACTTGCAAATGTATGTGCCGATTCAACTTATAATGTAGTAGTAAGTAGTTTGGGTTGTGCTGCTAAACGTGTTAAATTTCATGTACCCAATAATCCAATTTTAAAATTAAATAAAATTTTTGATGATTCAACTTGTGCTAATGCTTGTACTGGAAAAATAAAAGTATTGGCAAGCGGCGGACAGCCACCATACAGTTATTTATGGAATACAAATGCAACAACTTCTTTAATTACAAATCTTTGTAGTGGTATTTACACTTGCATTGTTACCGATTTTTGTAATAAAAAAGATACTTTGATTGATACCATTTATGCGCATACACCACTGCATGGATTTATTGTAAGTACAAAAAAATCGTGTAGCAATATTTGTAATGGCACAGCAAAAATTTCGCAATATGGTGGCGCTCCGCCTTACACCTATTTATGGAGTAATGCACAAACAACACAGCAAGCTACTAATTTGTGCAAAGGCTCAAACTATTGTGTAGTGCACGATTCATGTGGTTATAACGATACTGTTCGGTTTATTATTAATTCATTTGCTGTGTTAAAAGATTCATTAATAATTACAAAAAAAATATCTTGCCTATCATCTTGCAATGGCGCTGCAAAAGTGATTACAAAATCGGGCAAAGCACCATACACATTTTTGTGGAGCAATGGAAATACAACATCATTAACCACTACATTATGTGCAGGAAATAATTTTTGTATCATCACCGATTCATGTGGATTAAAAGATACTTTAAGTTTTAAAATTGATTCCATTGCTCGAATAAAAATTGATTCTATTCATTTTTCAAATAGCTCATGCAATAATGTTTGTACAGGCTCGGCAAGTGTTTTTGTTTTGGGTGGTCAATCGCCGCTAACTTATTTATGGAGCAATGGAGCTACAACAAATTCTATTTCGAATATCTGTCCAGGTATTTATTCGGTAATTATTAGCAACCCAAATTGTTTAATTGATTCCTTATTTGATACAATAGAAATCAAATCAAATTTTCATTCCATTGCTACTGTTACAAAAAATAATATTTGTTTCGATTCGTGTAAAGGCTCGGCTAATGTAACAGTAACAGGCGGCACACAGCCTTACAATTATCTTTGGAGCAATGGTGTTACTTCATCTACATTTAGTAAATTTTGTGCTGATACTTTTATAATTAAAGTAACAGATAATGTAGGTTGTATTGCCTTTGATACTATCGTAATTACACAACCGAAACCTATTGTAATTAATTCAATTTTCACCAATAGTCATTGTTATAACAAAGATGGAAAAATTGAATTGCAAGTTGCTGGCGGCACAAAACCGTTTAGTTATTCATGGAGCAATGGCGCAACTTCTATCATAAATAATAATATTGCTGAAGGCAATTATCAAGTAATAATTGAAGATAGTAATCATTGCAAAATTTCAGAATCATTTACGCTACATGGTATGTATCCAAATGTATATGTAAGTAATGATACACTTGTAGGCGGTGGCGATACAGTTACGCTTAATGCTTACGGCACAAAGTATTTTAATTGGTTCCCAACATCAAACTTAAATTGCGATACTTGCAAAAACCCTTATTGGATAGGCATTGAGCTACAAAATATTTGTGTAATCGGTACAGATACTTTTGGATGTAGCGATACAGCCTGCTTAGTAATTTCAACTTTTGATAATTGCGGAAACATTGTTTTGCCCAAAGCATTTTCGCCAAATAATGATGGCATAAACGATGTGTTTAAGCCATTAGCACATTATCCTGATTGTTTTGTAGAAATGGATTTTAAAATTTTTGATAGATGGGGCGTACTTATTTTTCAAACCAATACAATTGCAAATGGTTGGGATGGAAAATATAAAGGAGAGTCCGAACCACAAGATGCTTATGTGTGGACATTAGAAGCAAAAAATTATTTTGGCAGAAAAATTATTTTAAAAGGCAATGTTACTTTAATTAAATAATTTGTTACATTTTCATCAATCGTTTTCTTTTCCAACAATTCATTCTACATTTGTTTTCTTCTCAAAAATAAAAAATTATTATGCCTAAAATAGATAGACGGAAAGATGCATTAGATTATCACTCGAAAGGAAGACCTGGAAAAATAGAAGTAATACCAACTAAAGAAACAAAAACCCAACGTGATTTATCGTTGGCCTATTCACCTGGTGTAGCCGAACCTTGTAAAGAAATTGCAAAAGATATTGAGAACGTTTATAAATACACAGCTAAAGGCAATTTGGTAGCTGTAATTACCAATGGCACAGCCGTATTGGGATTGGGCGATATTGGCCCCGATGCCAGTAAACCTGTAATGGAAGGCAAAGGATTGTTGTTTAAAATATTTGCCGATATTGATGTTTTTGATATTGAATTGGACACCAAAAATGTAGATGAATTTGTACGAACAGTAAAAATTTTAGAACCCACTTTTGGTGGCGTAAATTTAGAAGATATTAAAGCCCCCGAATGTTTTGAAATTGAAACACGATTAAAAAAAGAACTAAACATTCCAGTAATGCACGATGACCAGCATGGCACAGCCATTATATCATCAGCCGGATTATTGAACGCATTAGAAGTAGTAAATAAAAAAATTGACGAAGCAAAAATTGTGGTTTTAGGTGCAGGTGCTTCGGCTATTAGTTGTACAAAATTGTATGTATCATTAGGTGCTAAAAAAGAAAACATTGTGATGTTTGATAGCAAAGGTGCAATTACAACACAAAGAAAAGATTTAGATAAATACAAAATTCAATTTGCTACCAATCGAAAAATAAACTCGTTAGAAGCAGCATTAAAAGGTGCTGATGTGTTTTTGGGATTATCAAAAGGCAATACCGTAACACCAAAAATGTTAAAAGGCATGGCAAAAAATCCTATCGTTTTTGCCTTAGCAAACCCCGACCCTGAAATTAGCCCCGAGTTAGCCATAAAAGCCCGACCAGATATTATTATGGCAACAGGCAGAAGCGATTATGCCAATCAGGTAAATAATGTTTTGGGCTTCCCTTATATTTTTCGTGGCGCATTAGATGTACGAGCTACCGAAATTAATGAAGCCATGAAATTAGCAGCCGTAAAAGCTTTAGCAGGATTAGCAAAATTGCCAGTACCCGATTTAGTAAATATTGCTTACAATGAAAAGAACATCACATTTGGCAAACATTATATTATTCCAAAACCTGTTGACCCTAGATTATTAACCACCGTAGCACCTGCTGTAGCAAGGGCTGCCATGAAAAGTGGTGTAGCAAAAAATCCGATTAAAGATTTTAAAGCTTATGAAAATGAATTGTCGTTGCGCCTTGGGCAAAATGATCAGTTGATGCGATTAATAGGCAATAAAGCCAAACGTAATCCACAAAGAATTGTGATGGCCGATGCCGAAAATATTAAAATATTAAAAGCTGCGCAGATAGTTTTTGAAGAAGGAATTGCTATTCCAATTTTAATTGGTAATAAGCAAAAAATTAAAGACACACTTAAATTAAATGGCTTATCCATCAATAAATCTATCGAAATAATTGACCCTAATGAAAATGCTTTAGAGAAAAAACGAACTGAATTTGGCGAAATATTTTTTAAGAAAAGAATGCGCAAAGGCTTCAATTTGTACGAAGCTAAAAAAGCGATGAAGGATAGAAATTATTTTGGCGCTATGATGGTTGAAACTGGCGAAGCTGATGCATTAATTAGTGGATTAACCCGTAAATATTCTGATGCTATTCGTCCTGCCTTGCAAGTAATAGGCACACATGCTAAAGTAAAAAAAATAGCAGGTATGTATATTTTAATTACTAAAAAAGGACCTTTATTTTTTGCTGATACTACTGTAAATAAAAATCCGAATGTGGATGAATTGGTAGAAATTACTGAATTAACAGCAGCAGCTGTAAGAGCCTTTAATATTGAGCCACGAATAGCATTTTTAAGCTATAGCAATTTTGGAAGTGCTGATGGCGAAGATGCCGAAAAAATGCAAAAAGCTGTAGCCATATTGAAAGAAAGAAATCCCGAAATGGTTGTTGATGGCGAAATACAAGCCAACATTGCTTTTAATCAAGAATTGATAAAAGATAATTATCCGTTCAGCGATTTAGCAACAGGCGAAGCACCTAATGTATTAATTTTCCCTACGCTTTCGGCTGGTAATATTGCTTATAATTTATTAGCCGCACTTGGGCAAGGCATGGAATCGATGGGGCCATTAGTTTTGGGTTTAAACAAACCTGCACATGTATTGCATTTGGGGAGTACTGTTCGTGAAATTGTGAATATGGTAACCATTGCTGTGGTAGATGCACAATATAGAAAACGAGATAAAAGCTAATTTCAATATTCTTATTCGCTTTTAATTTTTGTTTATTGATGATACGTTAATACTATAATGGTTTGCCTTTTATTTAAAAAAAAATAAAAGTTTGGGGTAGTTTATCAAAAACTACATCTTTGCTGTTTTCAGCATTCATGGTGATAAGTTATTATTGATTACTAATTTATTTACAAACAGACAAATAAAGCTTTACAGTTTATACACAAACTGCATCGTAAAGCTTCTCACAGGTGCCATTTCGCCAGGGCGTTCGGTGTATTCAAAGTTCAACATATTTTTTACAATAAAAGCTATGCTGGCGTTTTTGTTCAACGCATACATTAATCGTGTATCAATAATCCAAGTGTCTTTGTGGCTCCATTTTGCTCTGTAATCTGCCACCGAAGGAAAAATAAAATTAAAGGCTTGGTCGATATTCACCACATAAGTATTGTAGCGCACATAACTACCGAAAGTAAATTTTTTCCATTTCAATTCCACATCTGTTTTCCACGAAGTGGTGTAACGATATTTCAAAATGTTTTGTGTGGTATCAGAATATCTAATTTGCCGTTGAATACGATTCATGGTATCAAATGCTAAATCTTGCGGCAAAATATAAGTGAAGCCCGAGTGCAATGAAATGTCAATACGCTTAATTTTTCGTTGCATAAAAATCGAAACATCAATTCCTTTCACCAATGTGTTAGCAATATTTCTGGATTGAAATCCAAAGTTTTTTACTTGCGGAAAATAATCAAAAGTAAATTCCATCATATTATTATATCGAGTATAAAAACCTGCTACATCAAGCATTCCGAGCAATTTGCCTATCATGAAATTTTGCTTCACACCCAATTCAGCATTCCAACCTGTTTCTGATTTTAGTTGTGCATTTGGAAAAACATTTACACCTGAAACTATTGTGTTCACATACTTTTCGGCAATGGTTGGGAAGCGATAACCCATGCCATACGATGCTCTGATAAAAGTAGCCTTTGCTACTTGATAATTCAATCCAATTCTGCCCAAAGGTTTGGTGGTTGCTTTCACTGTATCCACTCGATAATATTCATATCTGCCGCCCATTGCCAACCACAAACGATTGCCAATTTTTTTTTCGGCTTGTAAATAATAAGCAAAATTATTTGCGGTGTGATTGCCAAATAATTGCGAATGCACATCCGAATAATTGGCTACAATGCCAGTGGTGAAATTGAGTTGATGAGCAAACATTTTTTGTGCTTGCAATTCGCTGTAATAAAGCTTTGCGTTAGAACTTTGATTCGTATTGTTTTCATTATTCATGTTAAAAAAACGATTACGAAAATTAATTTTCAATCCCGATTTGCTGTTGTAAACCAAGTAGGGGTCAATAGTATAGCGATAAGTTTTTGAAAAACTTAAACTGGTTGAAGGCGTATCTACGCCACCTCTTGGCGTTAAATAAGCAGTGCTATCAGGATAATATTTATTGCCAATAATGGTAGCTTTTCCATCAGCACCCCACACAAAAAAATTAGAGCCTTGCGCTTTTTGTGTATTGATATTTAAGCCAACACTCAATCCATCAATATGCTTGAAACGATAGCGCAGATTGGTATTCAGCCTACCACGAGTATTGTAATTGCCTTGCAAATAACTATCATCAGTATAATAATTTCCACCCACCACTATATCTAATTGTCCAAATTTTTGACTGTGAAAAAAATTAGCCCCATGAAATTTTAATGCATTATTACCTGTCCATTTTTCGTAAATATTTTTTGGCGAATCGTAAATTCCTTGTTGAATAACTATGTTAGTTTGTGGTGTGTTTCGTGGAAATGCAGTTCTAAAATTAATTACCCCATTTAACGCCGATGAGCCGTACAACGCACTGGATGCACCTTTCAACACTTCCACTTGTTCGCAATTTTCAATCGGCAAAAAATCCCACTTCACATCACCAGCATCCGATGTAAGCATGGGCATATCATCTACCATCACCAACACACGGCTGCCTGCGCCATAACTCCAACCACTGCCACCACGAATATTTGGTTGTCCATCTACCACATCCACACCAGGAATTCTTTTCAGCATATCGTCCATTTGTGTGATGCCTGCATCCTGTATTTGTTTGGGTTTCACCACTTCAATAGAAACTGTTTCTTCGCTTATTTTTTTTTCGAATCGGCTACCACTAATGGTAATGGTATTAAGTTCGTTTTGTTTGTTTTTTAATTTAAAATTAAGCTCCACTTTATCAGTGGTTTTAATATCAATTTGTTGCTTTACTACTTCATATCCAATTGAATTAATTTGCAACATATACGTGCCTTTATTGATAAGAAATGAAAAATTTCCATCCTTATCTGTAGCTCCTCCAATAGTACTATTTGGTATGCTAATAGTAGCGCCTATCAATGGTTCGTTGGTAGCATCATCAGTAATTTTGCCTACAATAGTAGCAGTGTTTTGTGCCTTACTATTAGTAATTAATAAAATAAAAATAACTATAATTGAAAATGATTTTAACATACAATAGGTTTTAATCAAAGATATTTATTTGCATAAATAAATATGTTTTTTTTGATAAATTTAGTTTTACATTTGTTCAAATCAAAATACCAATCAATGAAAAAAACAATTTACACACTATTAATTATTTGCTCATTATCTCAATTTGCAAAAGCACAATGTGTTCCTGGCAATTATTCAGGCAATCATGGTTCTATATTACCCGATAGTACACAATTTCCGCATGCTACATTAAATCAAGCCTTTCATGCTGTAATACAAATTCAAGTAGCACAAGATACCACAGGCACATTTGTAGTTTCGGGTATTCCTATAGCAGGTAAGTTTGTATTCGATTCTATAACCATTCATGGTGTAAACACCGTTCCAGCCTTATCAGGTGCTACCATTCAATATACATGTAGCGCTATAGGATGTAAATTTTTAGGTGCATCTACAGGTTGTATAGATGTAACAGTACCAGCCGCAGGCACATCTGTAGCAGGCACTTACAGAATAAATGTAACAGCAGTAGGCAAAGGTGTATTTACACCTACCCAATTGCCTATACCATCGCAACAAACTATCACTCAAATGGTAAATTGGTATAAACTAATTGTTGATGGAAATGGTACAGGTATAACCATGCCCGATAACTTTAACGAAACTATTTTTTCGGTAATAGATGTAAAACCAAATCCAGCCCATGATAATATTGCCATTCAATATTATACACCTACAAGCAATACCACATCAATGGATGTAACAGATATTATTGGCAAAACAATAATACACCAACAATTAGCCAGCAACAAGGGATTGAATAATTTATCTTTAGATATTTCAACCATACAAAATGGTATTTATTTTTTAACCATCCAATCCGAAGGAAAAAAGATTAGTAAAAAAATTGTGGTATCACACAATTAATAAATTGTGTGGCTTATTTTTCACATGGGTTTAATAAAAAAAACGACTATACATTATGGTAGTCGTTTTTTGTTTAAATGCTTTGTTTAGTAAACCCCTACGTTACACCTTTCGATATAACACAGCTACTATTATTCGAAAGTAGTGGTTTAATAGCGCTTGTAGGGGTTATTAGGTCGAATATTTCTATTGTGGTTTTAATAATTGGGTAGTAAGATATGCATATTTTTTGTATATTGTTTACAACAACTATTCCAAAAAAAATAAACCGTTTAAAATCAATAGTTCATTCTTTAACCCTGATGAAAGAAAATTATTAGCCAAATTTTAAAGAAAACTACATTTTTTAGTTTTTTTTAATCTATCTTCGCCCACTATTTTTTCTCCAACAACAATTTATGGCAATAAAACGAGATATCAAACCAAGAAGTAATTTTAGTAAAATTACTATCACACTTGCTTCGCCTGATTCAATTTTAGAAAAATCACATGGCGAAGTATTGAAGCCCGAAACCATTAACTACCGTACTTACAAGCCCGAAAGAGATGGTTTGTTTTGCGAAAGAATTTTTGGACCAGTAAAAGACTACGAATGTTTTTGTGGTAAGTACAAACGTATCCGTTATAAGGGTATAGTATGCGACCGTTGCGGTGTTGAAGTTACCGAAAAGAAAGTTCGTCGTGAGCGCATGGGGCATATTAAATTAGTAGTTCCTGTAGTTCATATTTGGTATTTTAAATCGCTACCCAACAAAATTGGTTATTTGTTAGGCATGTCATCTAAAAAGTTAGAAACCATTGTTTACTACGAACGTTTTGTAGTTATCAATCCAGGTACTAAAGCTAAAGATGGTGTAGCCAGATTAGATTTATTTACCGAAGAAGAATATTTAGATATTTTAGAAAAATTACCTAAAGAAAACCAACATTTAGAAGATACACACCCTGATAAGTTTGTAGCTAAAATGGGTGGCGAAGCTTTAGTACAATTATTAAGCACTATTAATTTAGATGATTTAAGTGCCGAATTGCGTCATCAAGCAGCTAATGAAACATCTCAACAACGTAAAGCCGAAGCTTTAAAACGTTTAACAGTTGTTGAAGCTTTTCGTGATGCTAATTTGCGTTACGAAAATAATCCATCTTGGATGTGTGTACAATACTTACCAGTTGTACCACCTGAATTACGTCCATTAGTGCCATTAGATGGTGGTCGTTTTGCATCATCAGATTTGAATGATTTATACCGTCGTGTTATTATTCGTAATAACCGTTTGAAAAGATTAATAGAAATTAAAGCACCTGATGTAATCTTACGTAATGAAAAACGTATGTTGCAAGAAGCCATTGATTCATTATTTGATAACTCACGTAAATCAAATGCTGTAAAAGCAGAAGGTGGTCGTGCATTAAAATCATTAAGTGATGTATTAAAAGGCAAACAAGGTCGTTTCCGTCAAAACTTATTAGGTAAGCGTGTTGATTATTCTGGTCGTTCGGTAATTGTAGTAGGACCAGAATTAAAATTACATGAATGTGGTTTACCAAAAGATATGGCTGCCGAATTATTTAAGCCATTTATTATTCGTAAATTATTAGAACGTGGTATTGTTAAAACTGTTAAATCGGCTAAGAAATTAGTAGATAGAAAAGAAGCAGTGGTTTGGGATATTTTAGAAAATATATTGAAAGGGCATCCAGTAATGTTGAATCGTGCACCTACACTTCATAGATTATCTATTCAAGCATTTCAACCAAGATTAGTAGAAGGTAAAGCTATCCGTTTACACCCATTAGTTTGTACAGCGTTCAACGCCGATTTTGATGGTGATCAAATGGCTGTTCACGTTCCATTAAGCAATGCAGCAATATTAGAAGCTCAATTATTAATGTTGGGTTCTCACAATATCTTAAATCCGCAAAATGGTTCGCCTATTACACTTCCTTCACAGGACATGGTATTGGGATTATACTACATCACAAAAGGTAAAAAAACTATTGGTACTGAAATAGTAAAAGGCGAAGGACGAGCATTCTATTCAGCCGAAGAAGTTATCATTGCACATAATGAAGGACAAGCCGATTTACATGCATGGATAAAAGTAAAAGTTGATGTAGCTGAAGGTGGTAAATTAGTAAATAGATTAATTGAAACTACTGTAGGTCGTATCATCTTTAATCAATTTGTACCTAAAGAAGCTGGTTATGTAAATACATTATTAACTAAGAAAGCATTACGTGATATTATTGGTGGTATTATTAAAGCTACTGATATTCCACGTACAGCTAAATTCTTGGATGATATTAAAGAATTAGGATTCCGTATGGCATTCCGTGGTGGCTTATCGTTTAACATTGAAGATGTTAAAGTTCCATCTATTAAAACAGCATTAATTGCTAAAGCACAGGCTGAGGTTGATGAAGTTTGGGGTAACTACAATATGGGTTTAATTACCAATAATGAAAGATACAATCAGGTAATTGATATTTGGAGCAGAGTAAATATGCAATTAACTGAAACATTAATTAAAGAATTAGCAAGCGATAAACAAGGATTCAACTCGGTATATATGATGTTGGATTCAGGTGCTCGTGGTAGTAAAGAGCAGATTCGTCAGCTTGGAGCTATCAGGGGGTTAATGCAAAAGCCTCGTAAATCTGGTTCAACAGGTGGTGAGGTAATTGAAAATCCAATCTTGAAAAACTTGAAAGAAGGTCTTTCGGTATTGGAATACTTTATCTCTACGCATGGTGCTCGTAAAGGTTTGGCGGATACAGCGTTAAAAACAGCGGATGCTGGTTACTTAACTCGTCGTTTAGTTGACGTAGCACAAGATGTAGTAATTAACGAACGTGATTGTGGTACTTTACGTGGTATTTATACTACCGCATTAAAAGAAAATGAAGATGTTGTAGAGCCATTATATGATCGTATAGTTGGTCGTACAAGTTTACATGATGTATATGATCCAATTTCGGGAGAAAAAATTGTTGAAGCTAGTCAAGAAATTAGCGATGCATTAGCTCGTGCAATTGATGATAGTGGATTAGAAGGAATCGAAATTCGTTCGGTATTAACATGCGAAGCTAAACAAGGTTGTTGCGCTTCATGTTATGGTAGAAATTTAGCTACAGGCAGAATGGCCGAAAAAGGTGATGCAGTAGGTATTATAGCTGCTCAATCAATTGGTGAACCAGGTACACAGTTAACATTACGTACCTTCCATCAAGGTGGTGCGGCTGGTAACATTTCATCTGAAAGCCAATTATTAGCTAAATTTGAAGGTACCATTGCATTTGATAGTGTTCGTTTAGTATCTCATATTAATGATGATGGCGATAAACAACAAGTAGTAATAAGCCGTAGTGGTGAAATGAAAATTATGAACGGCGATAAAATGATGATTTCAAACATTTTACCTTATGGTTCTGTTTTAAGTATTAAAGAAGGATCGAAAGTTAAAAAGGGTGATTTGATTTGTAAATGGGATCCATTTAATGCTGTTATCGTTTCAGAATACACAGGTAAAATTAAATTTGATGGCATTATAGAAGGTATTACTTTCCGTGAAGAGATGGATGAACAAACAGGTCATGCTGAGAAAGTAATTATTGAAACAAGAGATAAAACTAAGATTCCTACCATCGTAATTAATGCCAAAGGGCATGATGCTAAAAATTACAATATTCCAGTAGGGGCGCATATTGCTGTAAGTGATGGCGAAGAGATTAAAGCAGGACAAGTAATCGTTAAGATTCCACGTTCGATGGGCAAAACAAAAGATATTACAGGTGGTTTACCACGTGTTACTGAATTGTTTGAAGCTCGTAATCCTTCTAACCCTGCAGTTGTTTCTGAAATTGATGGTGTTGTAACTTTAGGTGGTATTAAACGTGGTAATCGTGAAGTATCAATTGAATCTAAAGATGGCGAAATTAAAAAATACATGGTTGCATTAACTAAGCACATCTTGGTACAAGATGGCGACTTTATTAAAGCTTGTTCGCCATTAAGCGATGGTTCAATTGCACCGCAAGATATTTTAGCTATTCAAGGACCTTATGCGGTACAAGCATACATTGTAAATGAAATTCAGGAAGTGTATCGTTTGCAAGGTGTAAAAATTAATGATAAACATATTGAAGTAATTTGTCGTCAGATGATGCGTAAAGTAATCATCGAAGATTCTGGTCATACAACATTCTTAGAAGGCGAAGCAGTTGATAGACTTGAATTTATTGAAGAAAACGATAAATTGATGGAATTAAAAGTAGTTACCGAAGCAGGTGATAGCAAAACTTTAAAAGCTGGTCAGTTAGTTCATATCCGCCAAATACGTGATGAAAATTCATCATTGAAACGGAATGATAAAACACCAGTTCAATACGAAGATGCTGTAGCTGCTACTTCTTCACCATTGTTGTTGGGTATTACCCGTGCATCATTAGGTACTAGAAGTTGGATTTCTGCGGCTTCGTTCCAAGAAACAACTAAAGTGTTAAGCACTGCATCAATAGCGGCTAAAACCGATTTAATGTTGGGCTTAAAAGAAAACGTAATTGTTGGTCATTTAATTCCTGCTGGTACTGGTCTTCGTGAATACGAAAACATGATTGTAGGTTCGCAAGAAGAATATGATAAATTATTAGCTACCAAGCAAGATGTGTATGTAGCTGCTGTAGAAGAAGAATAATAACTACTAAGTATAACCTATATAAAAGGCTGCATCATTTAATTGATGCAGCCTTTTTTGTTTGTGCAAACTAACAAAGAAAAGCCCACATGAGTAATCTTAAAAATGAATAAAAAAAAATCCCGAAACACTTTTAGTATTTCGGGATTTTAAAATGGATCGTTTTTTATTTCATCAAAGCTTCTATTTCATCCGCTTCAATTGGAACACCTGCTTTTTCCATTAAATCAATATTACCCGTTTCGGTAATTAAAATATCATTTTCTAAGCGAATGCCAATGCCTTCTTCTTTAATATAAATGCCTGGCTCACAAGTTAAAATCATGCCTGCGGCAAATTTATTTCCATAATAATTTCCAATATCATGCACATCCAATCCTAAAAAATGAGAAGTACCATGCATAAAATATTTTTTATACAATGGCGCATCAGCGCTTTGTTTGGCTACATCTTCTGATTTTAATAATCCTAATTTTATTAATTGTTCGGTAGCAATTTTTCCTACTTCACGTTCATAAGGTTGACGTTCGGTACCAACCACCAACATTTTTTTTGCTTCTTTTTGAATCGTTAAAACAGCATTGTACACATCTTTTTGGCGTTGTGTAAACTTACCATTTACAGGTAATACTCTTGTAATATCTGAATTGTACATGCCGTATTCAGCACCAAAATCTAACAATATCACATCGCCATCTTGCAACTGCTGATTGTTTTTATTGTAATGCAAAATGCAACTATTTTTACCACTGGCAATAATAGGCTCAAATGCATGACCTGTAGCTCTGTTGATTAAATATTCATGAATCATTTCGGCTTCTAATTCAAATTCCCAAACACCTGGTTTTGCTTTTTTTGCCATTCTGAAAAATGCTTTTTTAGCAATTTCAACAGCCGTACTTGTTAATGCAATTTCTGTTGCCGATTTAATTTCTCTCAACTTAGCCATCAAAGGCGCACTGCGCTGATAATGGTGAATTGGATATTGAGATTTTAAATCATTAATAAATCGCAAATCACGGTAGGCAACTTCATGCACATATCTATCATTTTCATTGGTATTCAAATACACATTTTCGGCATGACGCATTAATAAATTTAAAATAGCAGGCATAGTATCTAACCAAAAAACATGTTGAATGCCGCTTGCAGCCTTAGCTTCATCAATTGTATATTTGTGCCCTTCCCACGTTGCAATTTCTTCGCTGGTACGTTTTATAAATAAAATTTCTTTGCGGTTATCAATCGTACAATCAGGAAAAAGAATCAATACAGTTTCTTCTTGGTCTATTCCTGTTAAATAAAATAAATCACTATTCTGACGCCAAAAGTGCTGTGCATCTGCATTTCTTGGCATCATATCATTAGCATTAAAAATTGCCATCGAATTTGGTTTCAAATTCGAAACAAATCTTTTTCTGTTTTCAATAAATAATGTCGAGTCGATTGGTAAATATTTCATGTCAATTTTTTTGTAAGATAAAATTTATTTTTTGTTGTATGCCATCAATGCTTGTTGTAAACAATCCATTGCTTTGCCTAAATCTTCTTTGTTTAATACATAAGCCAAACGAACTTCATTTTTTCCCAAACCTGCTGTGGCATAGAATCCTGTGGCTGGTGCTAACATTACTGTTTGATTTTCGAACGAAAAACTTTCTAATAACCATTGGCAAAATTTATCAGCATCATCAATCGGTAATTTTGCAATAGCATAAAATGCGCCACCTGGATTAGGGCAATAAACACCATCCATTTCATTCAATCTTTTTACTAATAAATTTCGGCGTTCAGTGTATTCATTTTTTATTTCATCAAAATAATTTAATGGTAAATCAATAGCAGCTTCGCCAGCAATTTGTGCAAATGATGGCGGACTTAATCTTGCTTGTGCAAATTTCATGGTAGCATTAAATAGTTCTTTATTTCTGGTTACAAATGCTCCAATCCTACCACCAAAAGCACTATAGCGTTTACTTATTGTATCCATCACCACCACATTATCATCAATACCTTTTAATTGCAAAGCCGAAAATGGTGTAGCTCCATCGTAGCAAAATTCTCTGTAAGCTTCATCACTAAATAAAAATAAATTATGCTTTTTTACCAATGCCGCCAACGATTCCATTTCTTGCTGCGAATACAAATAACCTGTTGGATTATTTGGATTACAAATCACAATGGCTTTAGTTTTTGAAGTAATTAATTTTTCAAATTCTTCAATAGGTGGCAATGCAAATTTTGTATCAATAGTTGATGTAATAGGCTTTATTACTACATCAGCAGCCGTTGCAAAACCATTATAATTAGCATAAAATGGTTCTGGAATAATTACTTCATCGCCAGCATCTAAGCAAGCCATCATACCAAATAAAATAGCTTCGCTGCCACCCGTGGTAATCATGATTTCAGAATAATCTAAATCAATATCAAAGCGCTTATAATAGCTTACTAATTTTCTTCTATAACTTTCATTGCCTGCGCTGTGGCTATATTCTAATACTTTAAAATCGCTGTGGCGTACGGCATCCAACACCGCTTTTGGCGTTTCAATATCGGGCTGACCAATATTTAAATGATATACTTTAGTTCCTCTTTGTTTTGCCGCTTCGGCATAAGGTACTAATTTACGAATAGGGGATGAGGGCATTATTTCGCCTCGGTGTGATATATTTGGCATACTGCAAAAATGCAATTTTAATTGCATAAAAAAAATGCAATTGCTGAATTTCAACAATTGCATTTTGATAATTTGGGATAAAAATTATTACGCTTGTTTCACAAACTGAACTTCAGCATTAATTTTCACTTCTTCCGAAACCATTACACCGCCAGTTTCTAACGCTGCATTCCATGATAAATTCCAATGCGTTCTGTTTATTTTGCCAGTAATGGTAAAACCTGCTTTTGTATTGCCCCAAGGGTCTTTGGTTATTCCTCCTAATTCAACATCAAGTGTTACAGATTTTGTAACATCTTTAATGGTTAAATCTCCCGATACCGAAAAATTTCCATCATTAGATTTTTCAAATTTTGTTGATTCAAATTTAATAGTAGGGTAGGTTTCGGCATTAAAAAAATCACCCGATTTTAAATGTCCATCACGTTGTTCATTATTAGTGTTGATAGAATTAACATCAGCGCTGAAACTCACTACAGCATTGGTAAAATTATCATCATCCGATTCTATTGAAGCATCAAATTTTGAAAAACTGCCCGATACATTTGTAATCATCAAATGTTTTATTCTGAAATTAATTTCGCTGTGTGTTGGGTCTAATGCCCATTTAATTTTTGTCATAATATTTATTGTTTGTTTTTTAATTTAATTGTATGTACAACTATTTATTCAAAAAAAATTAACCTCTCATTTTATCTAATAAATCGTTTAATTTTTTGGCTTCGCTTTCTGTTAAAAATGCTTTGTGTGGCGGATTATTTTTAAATTCAATATCTATTTTAGCTAATAAATCTAAACCTTTTTTGCTGATACCAATTTGATAAAATCGCTTGTCAGTATCATGTCCAGCAATATCAATTAATTTTTTTGTTTCTAATTTTTTTACAATCCTTGATGTGTTCGAATTTTTATCTAACATTCTGGAAGTAATATCTTTTAAGCATAATTTGGTGGGGTTGCTGCCTCTTAAAATTCTTAAAACATTGTATTGTTCTGTAGATAAATCATGTTTTTTGAAAAATTTTCCTCCATTTGCCGAGTAATAATTACCTGTAAACATGGCGTTTAAAACGGCTTTTTGAGCTTCGCTTTCAAACCTTGTAGATTTTATTTCTTCAGAAAATTTCATATCTGTTTTTGTAATGATGATGCAAAGATAATACAATTAGTTGTATATACAACTATATTTTATTCAATTAAATTTTGCGATGAATTTCCTAATTCTAATTGTTCAATTTCTTTTACCGAATTACCAGCAATACCTTGTATTGAGCCATACATTGATGTGGTGTTTAACGATACCAATTCAATTTGTTTTTCTCGTTCTTTCCAAAGTTTATTCATAGCAGCTTTTTCTTTTTCTAAAGCAGCTTTCATGGCTGTAAATCCTTGTACAACAGCCGAAATATGATTGTAAAATTCGTTGCCAATTAAATAATCATACAAAGTATGCATTTTATCGCCTTTGTTTTCTTGCGATGCTTTTGCTTGTTCAATTTTTATAACACCATTTCTTAATACCGTTGCCAATGCTCTTACTTCATTAAAATTGCAAATCCACACATCATCTTTTAATCCAAATTGATCTAAATCTTTTGGCATTGTTTCGGTTACAATAACTGCTACATCAGCTTTTGCATTGCGCATATCTGCTTTTAATTTATCAATCCATTCTTGTTTAAAATCTTTTGTACGCTTGCTTTCATAAATTATTTTGCCACATTCTTTGCCTGTATTATTTCTGATTAATTGAATACAATCAGCACCTCTTACACCTTTGCCTACTTCTTCAATCTTATCAAATGGAAATGTAGTTTGCAATAAATTCTCTAATGCTATTTCTTGTGTTTCGCCTTGCGATTGCATACTTCCTTGTTCAACTTTTCTATTCATTTCATCCAAATTTTTTTGCAAAGTTTGAATCAATAAATCTTTTTCATTCAGTTTCATAAACTGGCTTTCAGCTTCTTTTTTTCTTGCCGATTCTTCAATTAATTTTCTTTCGGCATCCATTTTTCTTTGCACTTCCAATTCCATGGTTTCCTGCTTCTCTACTAACTCCTGTGTTTTTTTTCTAAATTCTAATTCAAGTGTTCTTGCCACTTTTAATTGCTCTTCTTTTTTTCTGTTTTCATCTTCTAATAATTTCATTTTTTCATGAAAATCATTGGCAGATTTTTCTTCTATTTGTTTTTTTATAATGGCTTCACGTTCCAATAATTTTTTTTGAAAAATTTCATTTTCATTTTGCTTAGCTAATTCAAACTTTTTTTCTTTTTCTAATAATTCATTTTGTTTGGCTTCAAATTGTTGTTGCATTTTTTTTTGCTGCTCCAATACTTGTTTCTGGATGCCTTCTCTCACTTGAGTTTCAATCACTTTTTCAACACTAAATTCGTGATGACAACTTGGGCATATAATTGAGTTTTGCATATATTCTGTAATCGTTTTTAATTAAAAATTTCGAATAATGAAGTTGCTTTAAGTAAACATTCTTCATATTCTTTTTCGGCTTCAGCATCTAAAGTTATAGCACTTCCTGTTGAGTAAGATAAATATTTTTTTGCTTCATTATAAAGTAAAGTTCTTATTACTACATTAAAATCAAAATCGCCATTGGGCTCAAAATAGCCAATGGTGCCGCTATACAATCCACGTTTTATTTTTTCATACTTTTCAATTAATTGCATGGCTGTATATTTTGGTGCACCAGTCATGCTTCCCATTGGAAACGCATTTTTAATTATTTCAACTTCATTAATGGTTTCTTTTTTTATTGCTGATATTGTTGAAATCATTTGATGCACAGTTTTATAAGAATAGATGCCAAACAATTCATCCACTTTTACACTACCTGTAATAGCACTTTTTGCTAAATCATTTCTTACCAAATCTACTATCATCACATTTTCTGCTCGTTCTTTTTCATCATTAAAAAGTTCTTGTTTTAATAATGCATTTTCCTTTTCTGTTGTGCCAATTTTTTTTGTTCCTTTTATAGGCTGCGAAATTATTTTTTCACCTTGTTTGCAAATAAATCTTTCGGGGCTTGTGCATAAAGCATGAAGTTTATTCAATTTGAAATAAGATGAAAATGAACCACCATTTTTGGTATTCAATTTTCGGAAAATTTCAATCGGATTTATTGCAACATCTTCAGCAAAAAACTCTTGACAATAATTTATTTCATAAATAGTTCCGTTTTTAATATGCTTTTTTAAATCATCTACATCTCTTATGTATTGTGCTTTTGAAGTGCGTTGATTAAATTGAATTGATTTTTTTTTGCTTGAAATTAAATCTGAACTACAATTTTTTATAGCTTCTAAAATATCATTTATTGCATCACTTTTAATTTCAATTGTAGCTGAATTTATTTTGATAATATGCAGTGGTACAAAAAAATATAAAGCAGGAAAATTAATGTAGTCGGGGTTTGTAGAGCTTAGTTTTTCTATTTCATTTTTTAAATCGTAAGTAAAAAATCCAAAAATAAATTCATTCTTATTTTCATTTTTAAATTTTTCAAATTGATGAAAAGCATCGCCATCGTTTACAATTCGTATTTCTTTTTTTACCCCAGCTGCAATTATGAATTCATTTTTTTGAAATGGGTAATTAGTGTAGCCATTATTATCTAACATGCAACATACATCAAAAGAAAATGCCCATTGAAGGGCATTTTCTTTTGATAAAAAAGGTAAATTATTTTTATCGAATACTTTAATAGTAAATAGTGGATTAATTAAAAATCATCGTCATCATCATCGTAATGATCGCTGAACATATTCATGTCAGAATCATCATCAACTTTGAATTCGTCGTCTTCAATGTTTAAAAACTCTTCGTCTTCATCCGATTTACCTTTTTTCTTAGGTGCTTTCGCCGTTGCCTTTTTTGAAGGTACAGATGCTTTGCTAGCTGCCTTAGTAGGCTTTGCTGCTTTCTTTGATGGTGTTGCGGTTTTTTTAGTTGCCATACAATAATTTTTTATTGTTTGTGGTGTAAAAATTCAACACAAATTTCAATTACACAAATTTTTTAGTATTTTTTTTATTTCAATTTTTCAAACAGAAAAAATAATAGTATGTTTGAATCGGAAATTTTAAATCATGTTTTACCAAAACTGTATTTTGGGTTTGAAAAAATAGATGAATGTTTTATCAAAAAAGAATTAACAAAAGTTTGTTTATATAAAAAATCAAATTATTTTTGCGGTCAATATTCAAAAAAAGAAATGAACGCTATAGTTAAAATTTTAGGTCAACAGTTTCGAGTAGAAGCAGGTAAAGAAGTTAGCATCCATAGATTGGAAGGCAACGTAGGTGATGTAGTTAATTTTTCAGATGTTATGTTACTTGATAACAATGGTAAAATTACAGTAGGCATGCCTTTAGTTAAAGATTCAAAAGTTACTGCAAAAATCTTAGAACACATGCAAGGTGAAAAAGTTGCTGTGTTTAAGAAAAAGCGTAGAAAGGGTTATCAAAAGTATAATAACCACCGTCAGCAGTACACAAAAATAATGATTGAATCAATTGCATAATTTTTAATAAAATAAATAGTAAAATAAAATGGCTCATAAGAAAGGTGAAGGTAGTTCGAAGAACGGACGTGAATCGCATAGTAAAAGATTAGGAGTAAAAATATTCGGCGGTCAAAAAGCTATCGCTGGTAATATAATTGTACGTCAAAGAGGTACAGTGCATTGTCCTGGTGATAATGTAGGGATAGGTAGAGATCACACATTATTTGCATTAAAAGCTGGTGTGGTACAATTTAAACGTAAAGCAAATGATAAATCATTTGTTAGCATTTTAGAACAAGCATAAGTTCTTTTTAACCATTATTAAGGAAGCCCCTCTGCTCCGATGTGATATTAGAGCAAAGTTTCAAATAACCATTTTTTAACCAAAACAAAAAACCAAAGATCATGGCTACTAAAAAAGCTGCTCCAAAAAAAGCTGCCGCTAAAAAGGCTGCTCCAGCAAAAAAAGCTGCTCCAGCGAAAAAAGCTGCTCCAGCAAAAAAAGCTGCTCCAAAGAAAAAATAATTCTTTGCGACAAAAGACTAAAAAGCATCCAATTAGGATGCTTTTTTTTTGCTCGTATTTTTAGATATAAAAAAGCCTCATCAAATTTGATAAGGCTTTTTTACGACAATTGGCTTTGGTTTATTCTTTTATAAACGTTTACAATTATGTTTCAATGCTAAATGTTGTTAGATAAAGTTTTCCATTCTCCTCGTCTTTTAATTCAATAATAAGAGGCCGCTTTATTCTACCATGTTTAGTTATAAAAATAGTAGTGAAATTTTCTTTTAAAAAATCATGCAGCTCTTGATATTTTTCAGATTGAGTTCGCATAAAATCATCCACCATATCAATGGGGTGAGTTAATTTTTCAAAAAAAATATCTGTATCAATTTGTTGTTCGGTAATAACATCATCCAACGAAAATTTTTCGGAGATTAACCATGGATAATCAGATTCACTTAAAAAAAATAAATCTTTTATAATTAACTGAATCTGTTCTTTCTTTTCTTTTATAGTCATTTTTTATTTTTTTCAATTATACATTCTACTGCTAATTCGTAACCTATTGTTCCCAATCCAATAATTGCACCTTCGCATTTTTCTGAAATTAAATCTATATGCCTGTATTCTTCTCGTTTATAAATATTGCTTATATGTACTGAAATAGTTGAGATATTAATAGCTGAAATAGCATCCGCAATTGCAATTGATGTATGTGAATAAGCACCAGCATTGATTATTAAAGCATCACAATTTTCACCAGCATCCTGAATAGCATTAACTAATTCATCTTCATTATTAGATTGATAAAATGAGAATTCAATTTCAGGAAATTTATTTTTTAAATTCAAATTAATATCTTCTAAACTTGAATTACCATAAATTATGGTTTCTCTGTTTCCTAACAGATTTAGATTTGGGCCATTAATAATGCTAATTTTTTTTATCACTTTTATTGTTCTAAATC
>JBEEMV010000170.1:0-13852 GCA_041192505.1 Bacteroidota bacterium | reverse complement strand
AAAATAATTATAATCCAATCATTAAAGCCAATAAATGCTTAAAATGCTCTGAAATAGACACTTCACAATTTATAAGTAGAAATCTCACCAAAGCATTAGTTGTGCTTTATCTCCGTTGTTGATATTTTTATGGAGTTGAAAATTTTAAAACAATTTTCTTTGCGTCCCCTTTTTAATGAAATGTTATTGAGTTATTCGTGATTAAGTTATTTGTAAATTCAAATCGCTTAATTTTCTTCAACTCAATAACCATTAACTTAAATAAACTAATAACGAAACTATGGCAAAAGAAGAAGTAGTATACGATGAATCGAGCATTCGGTCGTTAGATTGGAAAGAGCATATACGCCTGCGCCCAGGTATGTATATTGGTAAATTAGGCGATGGCAGTTCGCCTGATGATGGCATTTATATTTTATTAAAAGAAGTAATCGACAATTGTATTGATGAGCACATGATGGGCTATGGCAATAAGATTGACATTAAAATTGAAGATAAAAAAGTAAGTGTTCGTGACTACGGTAGAGGCATTCCGTTAGGCAAAGTGGTAGATGTGGTAAGCAAAATAAATACAGGTGGAAAGTATGATAGTAAAGCATTTCAAAAATCTGTAGGGCTAAATGGTGTGGGTACAAAAGCTGTAAATGCATTAAGCCATTATTTTATGGTAAAATCGGTTAGAGATGGCGTAATGAAAATGGCGGAATTTGAACGAGGCGAATTAACCAAAGACCACAAAGAACAAAAAACTACCGAGCCGAATGGAACCGAAATGAGCTATTATGCTGATGAAATGATTTTCAAAAAATTTCATTTCATTAATGAATATATCGAAAGTCAACTTTGGAATTATTCATATTTGAATGCAGGATTAGTCATCAATTTTAACGATAAAAAATTTGTATCGAAAAATGGATTGCATGATTTGTTGACCAATAAATCGCAAAATATTGAATTGCGTTATCCCATTATTCATTTAAAAGGCGAAGATATTGAAGTTGCCATTTCGCATGATGATCAATATGGCGAAGAATATTATAGTTATGTAAACGGGCAATATACCACACAAGGAGGTACACACCTAGCGGCTTTCAGAGAGGCATTGGTAAAAACTATTCGTGATTTTTATAAAAAAGATTTTGATGCTGCGGATATTAGAGGAAGCATTTTAGCGGCTATTGCTGTTCGTGTGCAAGAACCAGTTTTTGAATCGCAAACCAAAACAAAATTAGGCTCGATAACCACTGCGCCCGAAAATGGTGTAACGATGCGGAACTTTGTAGCCGAATTTTTATCCAAACAATTAGATAATTATTTACACAAAAATCCAACCACTGCCGATGCTTTATTAAAGCGAATTTTGCAAAGCGAAAGAGAAAGAAAAGAAATAGCAGGTGTTAGAAAATTAGCCAACGAACGTGCTAAAAAAGCTAATCTTCATAATAAAAAATTACGTGATTGTAGATACCATTTTAATGATGTAGCCGAAGGAAAAAACAAAGAAGATATTGAATTGAAAAAATTAGAATCTACTATTTTTATTACCGAAGGCGATTCGGCAAGTGGTTCTATTACAAAATCTCGAAATGTAGAATCGCAGGCAGTTTTCAGCCTTCGTGGTAAGCCTTTAAATTGCTATGGATTAACTAAAAAAATTGTTTATGAAAATGAAGAATTTAATCTATTACAACATGCCTTAAATATTGAAGATGGATTAGAAGGTTTGCGTTATAATTCGGTTGTAGTAGCTACAGATGCCGATGTGGATGGGATGCATATTAGATTATTATTGATGACTTTCTTTCTTCAATTTTTTCCTGATTTGGTAAAAAATGGACATGTTTATATTTTAGAAACACCATTATTTCGAGTTCGAAATAAACAAGAAACCATTTACTGTTATAGCGATGAAGAACGCCGAAATGCAATTTCGAAATTAGGCAACAAGCCCGAGATTACAAGGTTTAAAGGTTTGGGTGAAATATCGCCTGATGAGTTTGCAAATTTTATTGGTACCGAAATGAAATTGCAACCTATCATCATGAGCCCTGATATGACGATACCAAAATTGTTGGAATATTATATGGGGAAAAATACACCCAGCCGACAAGAAGATATTATTAGAAATTTAGTAATTGAAAAAGATTTAGCTGAAGAATTAATAAACTAAAGAACACTGAATACACTGATGTTGCAGGTTTTCACAGATAAAATCTTTTAAATCAGTAACATCCGTTTTATCAGTGTTCAGAATAATAAAAACATGAACGAAGAAATTATTCCCATTCAAAATAGCGGAAACGAAATAGATACCGTAAGCGACTTGTACAAAGGTTGGTTTATGGATTATGCATCGTATGTAATTTTAGAACGTGCAGTACCAGCCGTTGAAGATGGCTTAAAGCCTGTTCAACGTCGTATTCTTCATGCTATGAAGGAAATGGATGACGGACGATTTAATAAAGTGGCAAACGTAATTGGGCAAACGATGCAATATCATCCGCATGGCGATGCATCTATTGGCGATGCAATGGTGGGCATTGGGCAAAAAGATTTGATGATTGAAACACAAGGAAACTGGGGCGATGTGCGTACAGGTGATGATGCAGCAGCACCCAGATACATTGAAGCAAGATTATCGAAATTTGCTTTGGATGTGGCTTTCAACCATAAAACTACACAATGGCAATTAAGCTATGATGGTAGAAAAAATGAGCCAATAGTTTTGCCAATGAAATTTCCATTGTTGTTGGCGCAAGGCGTTGAAGGTATTGCGGTGGGCTTAGCTACAAAAGTTTTACCGCATAATTTTGTTGAATTAATTCATGCATCCATTCATTATTTAAAAGGTAAAAAGTTTGAATTATTTCCCGATTTTCAAACAGGTGGAATGATTGATATTGCCAATTACAATGATGGTAAACGTGGCGGCAAAGTACGTGTTAGAGCCAAGATTGAAGAATTAGATAAAAAAACATTGCTGATAAAAGATATTCCATTTGGGATTACTACTTCCTCTTTAATGGATTCCATTGTAAAAGCAAATGATAATGGAAAAATCAAAATCAAAAAAATAATTGATAATACTGCGGCTAATGTTGAAATTGAAATTCAGCTTACACCAGGTATTTCGCCCGATGTAACCATTGATGCTTTGTATGCATTTACCGATTGCGAAGTTTCTATTTCGCCAAATGCTTGTGTAATTGTAAATGATAAACCAGTATTCATAACGGTTTCAGAGCTATTAAAAATTTCTACCGACAACACGATGGATTTGTTGAAGAAAGAATTAGAAATAAAATTGAACGAATTAAATGAAAAGTGGCATTATACATCATTAGAAAAAATATTTTTTGAAGAAAAAATTTACAAAGAATTAGAAAAGAAACACGATACATGGGATGCTGTAATTACGGCTATTGATAAGGCTTTTACGCCTTTCAAAAAAAGTTTGAAACGAAATATTGAACGAGAAGATATTTTAAAACTAACCGAAAAACCTGTTCGAAGAATTTATAAATTAGATATTGATGAATTGATTGAACAAATCAATAATATTGAAAATGATATTAAACAAACACAATTTGATCTAGAACATTTACGTGAATTCACTATTGCCTATTTCGAAAATTTATTAAAAAAATATGGCAAGGGCAGAGATAGAAAAACTGAAATTCGTCCGTTTGATAACATTCAAGTATCGGCTGTAGCTATTGCCAATACTAAGTTGTATGTAAATTGGAATGAAGGATTTATTGGTAGCGGATTAAAGAAAGATGAATTTTTATTTGATTGCAGCGATTTAGATAACATCATTGTTTTTCGTAAAGATGGGAAAATGATAGTAACAAAAGTGAGCGATAAAACTTTTGTGGGCAAGGATATTATTCATGTTGAAATTTTTAGAAAAAATGATGAACGTACAACATACAACTTAATATATTTAGATGGTGCTTCGGGAATAAGCTATGTTAAAAGGTTTCAGGCTGGTGGTATTACAAGAGATAAAGAATATGATTTAACCAAAGGCGATCCAAAATCTAAAGTTTTATATTTTTCATCTAATCCAAATGGCGAAGCCGAAAAAGTAAATGTGATTTTAAAACCTACAGCCAGTGCAAGAATAAAGGTTTTTGATTTTGATTTTGCTGAATTAGAAATTAAAGGACGTGGCAGCAATGGCAATCAATTAACTAAATATCCGGTGCATAAAATTTCGCTAAAAGAAAAAGGAAAATCTACTTTAAGTGGCGTTAAAATTTATTACGATGAAGAAGTGGGAAGATTAAATACTGATGGCAAAGGCAAGCTGTTAGGCAACTTTGAAGGCGATGATAAAATATTGGCTCTTTATAAAGATGGAAATTACGAGCTAACGAATTATGAATTAACCAACCGATTTGAAAGTAATCAAACATTGGTAATTGAAAAATTTGATGCTGCAAAAATTGTTTCGTGTTTGTATTTTGATGCCGAACAAAAAAATTATAATCTAAAAAGATTTAAGATTGAAACATTAACCTTGGGTACTAAATTTCTTTTCATAAAAGAAGGCGAAGGCAATAAACTTTTATTAGCCACTACACATGAAAAGCCAATCATAAAATTAAAAGCTGGAAAGAAAAAAGCAGATGCAGTTGAATATAATTGCGATGTTACAATTACTGCCGAAATTAAAGGCTGGAAAGCCATTGGAACAAAAATTGGTACCGATATTTTAACTGCCGATTGGAATATGAAAGAAGATGAAAACGAAAGTACAAACCAAGGTGAATTGTTTTAATTTTCATAAATCGAAAAAATACTTCTACTGATATAGCTTAACAAATATCAATTAAAATTATGACCTCCAAAAAACGATTAATTGAATTGGATTTTTTAAGAGGAATTGCTGTTTTATTAGTTCTTTGCAGGCATCATATAGCTCCTCAGATATTATATTTTTCGGGATGGGTAGGCGTTTACTTGTTTTTTGTATTAAGTGGATTTTTGGTAGGTGGGCTAATAATATCTGAATTTAAACAATTCAATAAATTTAATGCAAGGCGATTTTTTATTCGAAGAGGATTTAAGATATATCCACTTTTTGCATTACTTGTTCTATTTACATGTGTTATAAACAAATATTTTCCACAAACTTTATTAGCACAAAATATAACAGCAAAAAATATTTTAACAGAAATATTTTTTGTTCAAAATTATTTCGAACCAGTATGGATAAATACTTGGTCGCTTGGTTTAGAAGAGCAATTTTATTTGATATTAATAGTTGGCGGAGTTTTATTTTCTGCCTTTTCAATTCAACTGAAAAAACATATTGGGTTACTATTGCTATGTTTTAGTACTCTAATTATTAGTGGTTTTAAATTTGTGTTTGTTTTGCATTGGAATTATTCCGAACCGCTTTATGAGTGTGGTTTTGTAGGGCAATATGAAGCTGTTTGCATTGGTTTTCTTACAGCTTTTCTTGTTGAAAATTATTCAGAATTTATTACGATAATTTGTAACCAATTATGGATAAAAATCATAATGGTGGTGGGCTTAATTTTTCCATTTGTATTTGAAGGCGGATATTTTTTTATGAATTCATTTGGTGGAACATTTGTTAATTGCTGTTTTGCATTATTAATAATTATGCTTACTGAAAAGTTACCATTTCATAAAAGTTATTTTATTCGGTGGTATAAATACCCAATTTATTTCTTTAGTTTTATTGGTATTAATTCTTACGCAATTTATCTTTTTCATCCATTCATAAAATTTATTTTATATGATTATTTTAAGTTAATTGAATCGATTAATTTATTCCCAATTTATTTACTATGCAGCATAGCTTTTGGAATTATATTAACCTATTTAATCGAAAAACCAGTTTTGGAAATTAGAAATAAATACTTTAATTAAATCAGTATTGTGATGCGAATACTATGAGTATTATGGTTGGTTAAATTACGTTTTTATGCTTATTCGTTTTGGTCATTTCAATACCTATCTTTGACTTATCAATACAAAGAAAAAGTAGCCGTAAGGCATTAAGATATTTCTATTAGTGGTTTAATAGATGAAAGCCCCTCATTTTTATGAAGGGCTTTTTTTTGTAATAATTTAAAAATAGTATTTACTTAATATTAGCCAACATATCTTTCACCATAGCATCTAAATCGTAATCAGGTTTCCAATTCCAATCTTTTAAAGCATAAGCGCCATCAATACTCCCAGGCCAACTATCGGCTATTGCTTGCCTAAAATCGGGTGCATAATCTATGGCAAAATTGGGCATATATTTTTTAATTGCTAAGGCTAATTCGGCAGGTGTAAAATCAATTCCATTAATATTATATGCCGTTCGTATACTTAATTTATCGGCTGGTGCATCCATTAATTGCAGCGTTGCTTTTATTGCATCATGCATATACATCATTGGCAATCGGGTATCGGCCGACAAAAAACTGGTGTATTGGTTTTTACGTTTTGCTTCGTAAAAAATCTCAACTGCATAATCAGTAGTGCCACCACCCGGTGCCGATTTATAACCTATCAAGCCTGGGTAACGAATGCTTCGAACATCTAATCCTTTTTTACTAAAATAATAATTACACCATCCTTCGCCAGCTAACTTGCTAATGCCATAAACTGTAGTGGGTTCAATGGCTGTATGTTGCGGTACATGTAGCTTTGGAGTAGTTGGCCCAAACACGGCAATGCTACTTGGCCAAAATATTTTTTTAATACCATGTGCTAATGCTACATCAAATACACCCAGCAAACTTCCCATATTTAAGTTCCATGCAAATTGCGGATTTTTTTCGCCAGTGGCAGATAATAAAGCCACCAAATGATAGATTTGAGTAGATTTATATTTCTTAATTATTTCGGTAAGACCATTAAAATTCATGGCATCTAAATATTCAAACGGACCACTTTGCATCACTTCTTCAGCCGCTGGTTTTAAATCGGTAGCCACCACATTGCTATTGCCATATTTTTTACGCAATTCCATGGTAAGTTCAGTTCCAATCTGTCCGCTTGCGCCTAATACAATTATATTTTCCATTTTATTTTTATTTTTTAAACCACATAGGCACAATAGTTTTTATTTTTAAAACCTTCAATTATTCTAAGCAGAAAAAAATCATAATAGACCTCTTTCAATTTTCTTTCTAACATAGAACTTTCAGTTTCACATAAATCAATTTAAACTATTAATTATTTTAAACCACGTAGTTAAGTTATTTATATTGGTTTTAAAAAATCTACCATTTTATCTACAGCAATAGCTCGATGGCTAATGCGATTTTTTTCAGTAATATCTATCTGTGCAAATGTTTGTTGGTAGCCATTCGGTATAAAAATAGGGTCGTAGCCAAATCCATTATCACCAATTATTGAATGAGTAACTGCGCCATGTATTTTGCCTTCAAACAAATATTCTTTATCATCTAAAATTAAAGCAATTACGGTACAAAAATAAGCATTGCGGTTTTCAACGCCTTCCATATTTTTCAATACTTTATTAATGTTAGCAGCATCGTTTTTTTCTTCGCCTGCATATCGTGCTGAATATACACCAGGCTCACCATGCAAGGCTTCTACAAAAAAACCACTGTCTTCGGCAAAACAATTTAAGCTAAATCGTTGATGAATATATTGTGCTTTTGCTACTGCATTTTGGTGCAATGTTTCAAAAGGTTCGGGTATTTCATCAGTAAAATTGATGCTTGATAAATCTTTAATTTCAATAGCATCAGTAAGCTTAAGTTTTATCTCTTTTAGCTTATTTTTATTTGATGTAATAAATAAAATAGAAGTTATTTTTTTATCCATGTGGTGTTTAACATTTTTAACCATACACGAGCAAAATGTTTTTTGTATTCAGCATTTGTTACACATTGCTCAACAATTGGAAAAAATATAATTTGTGTTTGATTATGATGAAAAGGTAAATCTACAATGCCTTGCTGATAAAGGCTTACATCGCTTGGTTTGATATTGAAAAATAAAATATTTTCGGCTCCTGTAAATTCAATTAAAGATAATAAAGAAGGAAATTTTTGTTGAATGGGTAAATAAAAAAAATCATCTGCTTCGTAATCTTGCGTAAGCGTAATTACTTTTTTTAATAATTCCGAATCATTTTCGGTTGATGATTGTGGCTTTGAAACCAATAATGTTTTTTTATTCATTTTGCCCCAACTGCCTTCTACATTTTTAATAGAAAATGTGTCGTCATTTATTTTAACTAAATGATTTTGCAATAAATTATTCATTAAAATGCCTTCGGCTGTTGATTGCATAACGCAAACATACCATTTGAAAATGAAACTTAAATCATTTAATACTAACAATATATTATTTACTTTCGCAGTCCTTTTTTTTCTCAATTAATATCAAATATGAAAGCCATTATTCCTGTTGCCGGTGCTGGCACTCGATTACGACCACATACCTACACACAGCCCAAGGCTTTAGTGCCTGTGGGTGGTAAAACTATTTTAAGTTTTATTATTGATGATTTAGTTGAAGTAGGTGTTACCGATTTTGTTTTTATTGTAGGTTATTTAGGCGAAAAAATAAAAGAATATGTTTCAACCCATTACCCAGCTATTCAAGCCGTATTTGTTGAGCAAGATTTTAGAGAAGGCTTAGGGCATGCAATATGGCTTACCAAACCATTTATTAAAGAAAACGAACCCATTGTAATTGTATTAGGCGATACTATTGTGGATGTAGATTGGAAAGAAATTGTGCCTTGCAATAATTGTTTTTTGGGTGTAAAAAAAGTAGATGACCCACGTGGGTTTGGCTTAGCCGAAGTAAACGAAAACAACGAAATTATTAGAGTGGTTGAAAAGCCTAATATTCCAAAAAGTAATTTAGCATTGGTAGGTATTTATAAAATTTGCAATACAGCTATTTTGTTTGAAGCCTTGCATTATAATATTACCAATAATATAAGAACTAAAGATGAATTTCATCTTACAGATGCTTTGCAACGCATGATTGATGGCGGCACTATTTTCAAGCCTTTGAAAGTAAACAATTGGTACGATTGCGGTAAAAAAGATGTATTGCTGGAAACCAATTCCATTTTATTAAAACGAACAGCATCAAATAATCATTACGAATTTCCGAATACGATTATTCTTCCGCCTGTTTCTATTGGCAAAAATTGTAACATTAGCGGCTCTATTATTGGGCCCAATGTAGCCATTGGCGAAGGAAGCAACATTTCGCATTCTATTTTAAAAAATTCTATCATTGGCGATTTTGCAAAACTTGAACAAGTGGTTTTGCACGAAAGTATTGTAGGCAGCGATTCAACTATTAAAGGATTAAGCCAAAGCCTTAACATTGGCGATAATACCGAAATTGATTTAAGTTAAACCAAAATTTTATGAGCGATTTATTAAACAGTATTGATGAAAAATATAAAGCCTTAGGACACGATTCTACTGTGTTTTTAAAAGGATTATTGCACAGCAAACCGCTTGATTATTGGGATTATATTCAAGTAGATACATTACTTACTTTGCAAAAACCAAAAACAGAATTTGCCGATGAATACATATTTGTAGTGTATCATCAAATTACAGAATTGTTGTTGGCTTTGGTAAAGCATGAAATCACTCAAATAGTAGAAGCCGAAAATGTTGACCAATCTTTTATCGCCTTAAAAGTGGGCAGAATAAATAGATATATGGATGTGATGGAAAGTTCGTTTACGGTAATGTCGCAAGGCATGGATTACCAACAATACAATACTTTTCGATTATCATTAGCGCCTGCAAGTGGCTTTCAGGCTGTATCTTTTCGTATGATTGAATTGATGTGTACCGATGTAATTAATTTAGTAAAACCAACTTTGCGTTCTAAATATAATACTGATTCAGTTCCTTCCATCATGTTGCAAGATGTATATTGGAAAGATGCAGGCATGGATAGAGCTACGGGCAAAAAAAGTTTAATGCTGATAAGATTTGAAGATAAATATTTGAAACAATTAGAGCAACATGCTGATGTGATGAAACCAAAAAATTTGAATCACATCATTTTATCATTAGCTGAAATGAGCGATGAATTAAAAACTGCCTTGCGCCGCATGGATTATGTATTTAATGTAAAATGGCCTTTAGCACATTTAAAAACTGCCGAATCGTATTTAATTGCCGCAGGACAAAAAACAGCCAGCACAGGCATGAGCGATTGGCAAAAATATTTACATCCTAATTACCAACGCCGTACTTTTTTTCCTTCCATTTGGACAAAAGAAGAAATGGAAAACTGGGGAAATTTTGAGGTGGGGT
The DNA here is from genome assembly GCA_041192505.1 of Bacteroidota bacterium. Classification (GTDB taxonomy): domain Bacteria; phylum Bacteroidota; class Bacteroidia; order Chitinophagales; family CAIODY01; genus CAIODY01. The sequence continues at coordinate 3,545 of JBEEMV010000170.1, read as the reverse complement.
AAATAAAATTTCAGATAGAATGAAATGAAAAAGAAAGATTTAATAAAAGCCTTAGTTGTATTTGCGTTAACCGATAAAACAACACATAACAAAGTTGTAAAGTTAGGAGTGATTACGGCTAAACAAGCTGAATTAATTAAAGCTAAAACAGGGTTTAACCTTGAAGGATACGAAAGAATAGTTGATAAATCAGGCATCAATCACACGATTAAAAATCATAGTAATGCAAGAATAGAAGCTGCAAGAGGACAGATTGCAGTTACCGAAAAAGATTTCGAATTAATTCCAGAAATTGTACAATCAAATAATATTATTTTTTCTGGAAAAAATAAAACTGGAAAAAATTGTTTATTGTATGAAGCTAAAATTGGAGATACATTTTATTACGTTGAAGAAATTAGAACAGGAAGAAAACAATTAGCGTTACAAACTATGTATAAACGAAAATAAAAAAGGTTTGAATATAAATCCAAACCTTTAAACCAAGTGTAAGTCCAACGAGCTATGCTCCTTGTTTCCAAGGTCCTTCTCTTTACGTCCAAAACGACTTTGGCACTTGTGCAATTGCACGACAAAATTACATTTTCTTTTTTATTAATTACAAAAATATTTACACCCTAATTACCAACGCCGTACTTTTTTCCATCTGTATGGACAAAAGAAGAAAGCTTCTGTTTCCATAATTATATGGGCAGTGGTTACCATTGGTTTTACAAATCTAATTTGGGTTTCAATTCGTTTGCCTTCAACAAGGTTTATAATTTCTTTTTCGCCTTCGCCAGCATCTTTATTTCCGTTCCAAGCAATAATAAATCCAATTGTCCCATCTGTCCCTTTATATTCCCAATTCCTATTTGGGTCGGCTTTTGCGTATTTATTAAATTTATCTTGGTTTTTAAGCAGCTTTAAAAAATCGAATACTTTTTGGCTAGGTGCATTAATAATTGTTTCGCTTTTGGCAAAATGCTCTTTTTTCATAAAAAGCGCAATAACTAATAGTAGGGCAATAATGCCTACCACTATAAGAAGAATGATAATTACGGTATTCATATAATTGTTTTTTAATTGTTGTAAAATACTAGAAACTATTAAACCGCAAAGTTACTGATTTTCAAAAATCATTAATTCAAACTATTTGCACAAAACATGAAATGAAAAATTGTAGAAATCTTGAAGCATAATAAAATTTAGAATGAACAGAAAAACAAAAGCCCTTTTGAGTATATCAAAAGGGCTTTTGGTGTATTAAAAAATTAGATTAGAATTTTCCTAAACTGCCAGAAGGCCACCATTCGCCTGCTAAACCTTGTGTAGCACCTTCGCCTAAATCATTACCATTCATATCTACCAACCCTAAACTACCAGAAGGCCACCATTCGCCTGCTGATTGTAATGCCATAGCATCATTACCCCAGAATATACCACCTTCTGTTTTGATACCTATTTTACCAGCAGCTACCATATCGTTATAATATCCACCGCCTTTTACAGTTGATAAACCAGTTGCATTAATTAATTCTAATAATTGGAATGATAATAAATTTTTCATGACGTAAATTATTTTATTTTTTATTTTTATTAAATTTGTTTTATTAAACTTTGATAAAACAAATTTAGCAGTATCAAATACCATTAATCAATTTTTTTTCATTACTTTTACAAACATTTTTTTAACATTTATACAAATTATAAACGTAAAAAAAATACGTTAAAAAACGTATTTTCATACGTAAAAACACGTAGACGATATGTCAAAAATTAATGAAATACTGTTTTCTGTGTCTGATATAGACGACATTGAAATGAGAATTAATAGACTATGCTCCTTGGGGCATGAAAAGTATTTGGGTGATACTCAATTGGTAATTGAATTAGCAGATTACATTATTGAGCAATCTAAAATAAATGCGTATTTAGATGGGGAAGCTTTGGGGAATAATTTATTAGGGTTATGTCAATACACATTGGGTAATCATGAGCGGTCGGTAAGATTTTATACAAATGCAGTTACTTTATTAGATAATTCATTGAATAATGTTTTGAAAGGAACAGTATTGAATAATTTAGGAAACCTATTTAATCAAATTGGAGATATTGAAAAGGCATTAATTTTTTATACTGATGCATATGAAATTTATTCAAAAACATCTGAGCTAAGTAAATTGAATGTAATAATCATGAATATAGGTATGATTTATTTACGAACAAAAAATCATCATACCGGTATTGCGTATTTAAAGCGTTCGAAAGAATTTTTTGAGCAAACAAAAGATGCCTTAAACATTTGTAATGCTGCCAATATAATTGGCGTTGGATTATTTACAATTGAAAATTATGAAGAATCGAAGATTCAATTTAATGAATCATTAAAATATGCTTTATTAATTGATGATAAAACAAATGCATGCAGAGCTTATTTATACTTAGGCTTAATTGGATTAAAAGAAAAAGATGTAGAAAGTGCCAATGCCCATTTTCATAATAGCATGACAATAGCTGTTGAGAATGATATGAAAGTGGCAAGAGTATTTAATTATAAAGGCTTTGCCGAAATGTTTGCATTTGCAAAACAATATCATAAGGCACTTGATCAATTAAAAAATGCATTAGAAATTAGTGAAAGGCTAAATTTAAAAGATGAAAAAATTGAAATTCATTTTTTGTATGCAAGCATTTACAAACAAATGGGTGAGTTTGAACAAGCTTATGAAAGCCTATTCAAGTATAAAGAATTAAAAGAAAAATTTATTGAAGATGAGAATACTCAAAAAATTCAACAGCTTCAGGTTACTAATCAAATTCATCAAATAACTCGTGAAAAAGAATTAGCAGAACAAGCTTCAGCAGCTAAATCTAATTTTTTAAGCAATATGAGCCATGAAATAAGAACACCAATGAATGCTGTATTGGGCTTTTCAGGTCTATTAATTGAATCGGATAATTTAAATGAAGATGATTTATTATATGCAAACACTATAAAGCAAGCTGCCGAAAATCTATTGCATATTGTAAATGAAATTTTAGATTTCAGTAAAATTGAAGCAGGGAAAATTAAATTTGTTGTTGAGCAGTTTACAATGGAAACCGAGATGAAGAAAATTTATCAAATGTTTACATTGCAAGCAAAACAAAAAAATCTTAATTTATCTTTAAATGTTTCGAAAGAAATAAGTACAAAATTAATTGGCGATTCATTTAGATTAAATCAAGTATTAATAAATTTGGTAGGTAATGCAATTAAATTTACCCAACGTGGAAGCATTAATATCACAGTAAAACCATTAGAAGTATTTAATGGTAAAATGATGGTTCAATTTCAAGTTCAAGATACTGGAATTGGGATTGACAATGCTAAATTAGAACAAATTTTTGAACGATTTAAGAAAGTAAGTGCTCAAACGGCTGTTAATTATGGCGGTACAGGCTTGGGCTTGGCTATTAGCAAACAATTAGTTGAATTGCAAGATGGTACAATGGTGGTAAACTCTAATCCAGGCGGTGGTAGCATTTTTACATTTTGCATTCCTTATGTAATAGATACCGAA
>JBEEMV010000169.1:0-10359 GCA_041192505.1 Bacteroidota bacterium | reverse complement strand
TTTGTTTACTGCTTTATTGCTATTATTTTGCGGAGCAACTTGCTGTGGTTGAGGTGTAGCAGGTTGAGGTTGCACTACAGGTTTTGGCTGTGTGGCAGCAGGTTTTGGTGTAATTATATCTTCCTCATCATCTTCTGCATTATTGCTTTTTTGAGGTGCTACAGTAGCAGGTTTTGGTGCTGATGGCTGTGCGGCTTTTGGCTGCGGTTTTGGTTGAGGTACAGGTACCGCTATTGGTGTATTATCCAATGGTTTATCATCAAATTCAATCTTACGTTTTTCGCCATTTTCATCAATCGTTTGTATTTCGTCTGATTGCATTCCTTCATTCGGATTATTTTCAATAAATCCACCATTAGCATCTAATTGCAATCTGCCCTTGCCTTGCTTTTCACGTTCGTTTACTTCATAAGTTGATGCAGTAGAATCAATTACTACTGGTCTACCTTGTTCATAAGTAATAATTGCACCTTCTACAGTTCCAATAATCATAAATTCGGTACGACGATTTAATTGACGATTTTCAGGATTATCGCTACCATTAGGGTTAGAGTTTGGTACTAATGGGTCTGTTTCACCATATCCTTTTGCAGCTAATCTTTCAGATGAAATACCATGACTGGTTAAAAAATCAACCACACTTTGAGCACGTGCTTGCGATAATTTCATGTTGTATTCGTCTGAACCTTTATTATCAGTATGCGAATTAATTTGAATTTTGATGGTAGGGTTTTCATGTAAAAATCCTAATAAAGTATCTAAGGCTGGTGCAGATTCAGGGCGCAATGTAGCTTTATCAAAATCATAAAAAATACCTTGAATTTTTATCGGTTTAATTACAATTGGTCTGATAAAAATATCTACTCGTTGTGTATCGCTTTCGGTTTTACCTTCAAAACTAACTGATGCACTTGAGGTAAAATATCCTTCTTTACCAGCTTTAATTAAATAGGAATGGTCTTTTTGTGTATTGAAAAAATATTTTAATCTTTTGCTTGATGACGAATCTTTGGCTACAAAAGTTTGGTCGTTGTTTAATAATACAACTTGTACTTTTGTTAATGGATGTTTTTTCTCTTTATCATCGGTACTAAATACATACCCTTTTATGGCAAACATAGGGTCGATAATATATTTGAATTCAAAAATATCATCGCAACAAGTTGGGCTTTTTAATTCGAAACCACCTGGGCGATTAGATACAAAAAATCCGCCTTTATGGTTTGGTGTTAATGTAAAATATCTATCATCAACACATGAGTTGATAGGATAGCCAACATTTTCAGGCGATTCCCATTTTTTGCCCCATCCTTTTGCAAAATAAATATCAAAGCCGCCCATCCCTACTCTACCATTTGATGAAAAATAAAGCAATCCATTTCTATCATCAAAAAATGGTGTACAATCATCTTCGGTAGTGTTTATTTTTTTACCACAATTAAATGCTGTTCCTGTAGTTCCATCTCGTTTTATATTGGCATACCAAATATCTAATCCGCCTTGGCTGTTTGCACTTTTTCTATCTGATACAAAATACAATGTATTATCGCCAGTTTCGCTTCTGCCAATAGTAGGTTGAGTATTAGTTGTGTTTGGTGCATTTACTTCAGCACCTAATTTTGTTGGTTTGCTCCAAGCACTATTTTCGGTGCTTCGGGTACATATATACAATTCACAAGAAATATGTAAATCTGTATTACTTTTTTCCTTACAACGTGTAAATACCATCATTTTTTTATTGCCGCTAAATGCTGGATTGCCCGTATGTTCTTCGTCATTATTTATTTCTTTACCATATTCTTTTCCTTTGGTCCATTTTGTACCATTTCTTGTTGAACGATAAATACGACATACATAAGATGCACGACTTGGACCACCCACTGCCACAACAGTATCCGACTTAATAGATGAAAAAGTAAGTGCATCATTACCATCAGCGGCAGGGCCAAAATCAGAATAAGGATTGTTTACTGATGAACCTAAATGATACACATTTAATTTTAATGGGCTTTGCATTAATACCAAAGCATCTTCGCATCCTGCGGCTTCCATTCTGGCACGTTTGCGTATTTCTTTACCTTCTTCTTCTTTATATTTTTTTACAAATTCTAAAAAGATGGGTTTTGCTTCTACATATTTGCAATTGTATTTCATCATTAATGCTTGAAAATACAAAGCCAAAATATTTATAGTATTATCAGCATTATAGGCTCTTTTATACCATTCTTCAGCTTTTCTATAATCACGTGAATAACGATAAGCTTCGGCTAATTTAAATGTAGCTTCAGGGTTTCCGCTTTCATCCGCCAAATATTCTTTATAATACTCTATTGAATTATAAAAGCTACCTGCTTCAAATAAATCATTAGCAATTTTTAGCTTATCTTTTGTAGACATTTGCTTGATTGATCGTTGATCATCAAAAACGCCGCCACCTTGAGCAAATGTATTTTTAGATTGAATCAATAGTAAGGCTACTACTGAAAATACAAACAATCCGGATTTTAGTTTCATCAAAATATAGTTTATTGTAGTCGAATTATTTTTAAAAAATTAAGTTAGAATCTTGGGCAGATATATTGGTACTTATAGTTGTATGGTATAATTCTACAAGGTGCTTTATACACCATACACAATTCATATCCACCTCTTAAATTAGATGCTGTGCGTAGTTTTGATACATTTACATCATAAGCAAATGCTACACGTAAATTTTGCAATTCGCCACCAACAAGTATTTGCAATGCATCCTTCCAACGATAATAAGGGCCAAAGAAGAAAGTAAACTCGGGTACATCAACCTTGTTAGCTGATGTTTTAATATCTAATTCGCCACCAAAATTTAATTCTTTAGCTTTAGCTTGTTTCATAAAAATAGCATGTGATAAAATATACATTCTTTCATTAATGATAAATCTACCACCTGCATTAATATTAAATCGCATAGGGGTTTGACTTAATGAACCACCACCTAAAAAACTTTCGGCTGGTGTAAGCAAATGAAAAATGCCCGAACCAATCCAATAATTAATGGCTTCGGTTGGCGCTGCCGAAAACTGAATACCTGTATGAGCATCAAAAACAAATTTGGTGGGTGTATTTAAAGTTTCGTTGGTGGGCAAATTTGGATCTATCTCCCAACCATTATATTGCGATGCAAATGTTAATGCAGAAGAATTGATAGAACGCTGACGTAATGAAGGTTGAAAGCCGATAGAAAGTTTATATTTTTTTGGATTATCATTTCCTAATCCCATATGAAATGCTACTGATGGATCTACTTCCATAGTTCCTAATTTACCATCGCCGGCCACATCATTAAAAACCACTAAGCCCAAGCCCAATGACGTATTCCGTTTTTTATTAAAATAAATTGGCATATCGAAATAGCCTGCAAATGTTTTGTAAGGCGACCCTACACTACCCCATTGGCTACGATAATTTAAGCCAGCTCGATAGTTGCACACCAAACCTGTTTGTGCAGGGTTAAGCAACAAAGCACTATTATAAAATTGCGAAAAATGTATATCCTGTGCAGCAGATTTTTCGGCAATAAAGCAAAATGCTATAGCCAACAAAACGACTACTTTTTTTATAAGTAATTCAAAATTCATAACTTAAAAGATAGTTTTTAAAGGTTTTATTACAAAGTAAAAATAGTTCTTAGTATGTATAAAACTAACTTAATTTAAAATATTTGTGCAAGTTAATAAAGAATATTTATTCTAAGTAGCAAAAAATTAAAACATTATTTGGTGGAAAAGCTACGCTGTAAAAACTCGTATGGTTCTTTATTTTTTGACGATTACATTTGAGCAAAATTATTTTTACATGAATGTATCAAAAATGTATGATTTGTATTTGCAAAAAATGCAAAAAATAAATGATGTTAGAATGGCATCGGCAGTTTTAAATTGGGACCAAGAAACCTATCAACCCATTAATGGTGCTACTATTAGGGCTCAACAGTTAGCCACACTAAGCGGCATTGCACACACCATGTTTACCGATATTGAATTAGGAAATTTATTGTCTGAATTAGCTAACTCGAAAGAATTAAATGCCATTCAACAAAAAAATGTACAGCTTTCGTTAGAAGATTTTAACCGAGAAAAAAAATATTCAACCGCATTTGTTGAAGAAATATCGAGAACAATTTCCGAATCGTATCATGCTTGGATTGATGCAAGAGAAAAAAATGATTTTAAAATATTTGCGCCTACGCTAAAAAAATTGGTAGATTTAAAAAAGCAAGAAGCCGATTTATTAGGCTATAAAAATCATAGATACGACGCCTTAATGCATTTGTACGAACCCAACCAAACCGTTGCTGATACTGATGTTTTGTTTACAGAATTAAAAAAAGATTTAGTTCCGTTTTTACAATCCATTGCACATAAAATAAAACCCAATAATGATTTTATGTATGGCAATTTTCCTAAAAAACAACAATGGGATTTGGGCATGGATTTATTAAAACAAATGTGTTTCGATTTTAATAGTGGCAGGCAAGATGAGTCTGTACATCCTTTCACCACATCATTTGCAGCTACCGATGTAAGGCTTACTACACATATAAAAGAACATGATTTTTACACCATGATTTGGAGTTGTTTACACGAAGGCGGACATGGATTATACGAACAAGGTTTGCCCATTGAACAGTATGGTTTGCCAGGTAGCGAAGCCGTTTCGTTAGGCATTCACGAATCGCAAAGTAGATTGTGGGAAAACATGGTGGGACGTTCAAACATATACTGGCAAGGCAATTGGAAATTGGTACAACAACATTTTCCTACACAATTTAAAAATATAAATGCTGATGAATTTTATAAAGCCATCAACATTGTTGAGCCATCATTAATAAGAATTGAAGCCGATGAATTAACCTATCATTTTCATATTATGATTAGATACGAAATTGAAAAAATGTTGATGGGCGATGAAATTACGGTAGATGAAATTCCTACCATTTGGAACCAAAAATATTTTGATTACATGGGCGTAAAAGTGCCCGATGATAAACAAGGTTGTTTGCAAGATATTCATTGGAGCCATGGTAGTTTTGGATATTTTCCTACTTATTCAATTGGTAGTTTTTATGCTGCGCAATTTTTTCATTTTGCAAAATTGCAAATTGATGGATTGGATACAATGATGATGAATGGTGAGTTTGAGCCATTATTAAATTGGCTACGAAAGAATGTACATCAATATGGTAGATTAAAATCGGCAAAAGAAATTTGCGAAAATATATGTGGCGAACCACTAGATGTGAAATATTTTATTAACTATGCAAAACAAAAATTCGAAACAATTTAATTTTATAAAAAAATGAAAGGAATAATTTTAGCAGGCGGAAGCGGTACAAGATTGCATCCTATCACATTTGCCATAAGCAAACAGATAATGCCTATTTATGATAAACCCATGATTTATTATCCATTAAGTGTGTTGATGATGGCTGGTATTAAAGATATTTTAATTATTTCAACACCGCATGATTTGCCACATTTTAAAAGATTATTTGGCACTGGCGAAAGCATTGGTGTAAACTTTAGTTATGAAGAACAACAGGTGCCAAACGGACTAGCTCAAGCTTTTGTAATTGGCGAAAAATTTATTGGCAATGATAGTGTGGCTTTGGTTTTAGGTGATAATATTTTTTATGGCAGCGGCTTAGGTTCATTGTTAGAAAGTTGTAATAATCCTGATGGCGGCTATGTATTTGCTTATCATGTAAGCGATCCTGAACGCTATGGTGTAGTTGAGTTTGACGAAAACAATACAGCCATTTCAATTGAAGAAAAGCCCGAACATCCAAAATCGAATTATGCTGTACCAGGTTTATATTTTTATGATAATTCAGTAGTGAAAATTGCAAAAGAATTAAAACCATCTGCTCGTGGCGAATATGAAATTACAGATGTAAACAAAGTATATTTAGAACAAGGAAAATTAAAAGTAGCTATTTTAAACCGTGGCACTGCATGGCTTGATACGGGTACTTTTGATTCATTAATGCAAGCCACACAATTTGTACAAGTAATTGAACAACGCCAAGGATTAAAAGTGGGTTGTATTGAAGAAATAGCTTACCGCAAAGGATTTATTAATGCTGCGCAATTAGAATCTGTAGCAAAACCATTAATGAAAAGCGGCTATGGTGTTTATTTGATGCAGTTATTGAAAAAATAATTATTAAACAAAAAAATGAATTTTAAAAGGCATCAATAATTGATGCCTTTTTTGTTTTAATCATACCATTATTTTCGCTTTAAATAAGTGCTGTAATTGTGTTACTTTGCAACTTCAATTTCAAAAAAAAATTTGATGAAAAAATATTTTTACACTTTCGTTTTAGTATTCGTTTTTGGTTCGGTAACAATGGCTCAATCGCCTGGCGATACCATTATGGTAAATACATTTACTTATTCGCAAAACAAGGGCAGTGGCGCAAAAGATACAGTAATAAATTTTCCAAATCTACCCAGTACAAATTTTGAAAAAATTTATATGCTGTATAATATGCGTTGTAAAAATGGATTAATTTCAAATTCAACACAACGGTCATTGGGTTGTGGCGAATGGGATTATTCGTGCAATACTTATATTACAGATTCATCAAAAACAGATTCGGTTAAAGCTACTTTTCCAACACATGTTATCAAAGGATTTGTTGGAAATAGCTACCCTTATACATTTCAACCCACTTATAGCTATTATCAGTACATTCAAAAAAATGTAATTCATAATACCATCATCAATCAATATGATACCATGATTGGCTTGGGTTTGCATCAACTTAATGCACCATTTCAACATTCAAAAGGAATGGCAAAATCACAATTTTTATGGAAAGCATCGGAGCTTATGAATGCAGGCATTACGGCTGGAAATATTAGCAGCATTAAATTAAATATTTTAAACAATGCAGGTGCTTCACATTTTTTACGCATCAAATTTAAATCAACCAGCGATACTATTTTAAGCGCTTCAAATCCAAATTTATCAGGATTTACAGAAGTTTATTTTGCCAATACTATTTTAGTAAACGGATTAAACGAATTTAATTTTTACAATAATTTTAATTGGAACGGAACCGATAATATTATTGTTGAATTTAGTTTTGAAAACAATACAACTAGCAATGACGCTACTATTGCAGCCGATTCAATGAATAATAAAATGGGATTAATATCCGAAGGAAATGATTACTCGTTAGAATTTACTGGTAGCAATTTTCTACAATTAGGCGCTTCAAATTTTTCAAATTTTAGTAACCAAATTTCAATTTCGTTTTGGAGTAATGGTAACGCAAATTTATTACCCACAAATACTACTGTGGCTTATGCTACCAACTCGAATAATGATAGACAAATAAATATTCATTTGCCTTGGAGCAACTCAAATATTTATTTCGATTGTGGTTCGGGTGGTACATCTGATAGGATTAACAAACTGGCTAACAATGCCGACTTTAAGGGCAAATGGAACCATTGGGTATTTACAAAAAATACTACTACTGGCAGCATGAAAATCTATTTAAATGGTTCATTATTTCAAAGCGGCATAGGTAAAACTATTCCTATTCAAATTACAGATTTTCAGATTGGCAATCAACATGGTTTAATCAATCCTTACTTTGGTAAAATAGATGAATTTTCGATTTGGAATACCGAACTTTCTGCCAATACAATTCAATCGTGGATGAATAAGTCTATTAATTTTTCTCATCCAAATTTTTCAAATTTAATTGCTCATTATAATTTTAATGAAGGCGTAGGAACTACAACTGCCGATAGTTCTACAGCTTTAACATCAGCAAGTTTAAATGGAAATCCGATATGGCGAAAAACAAAAGCCACAGATATTTTTAAAGGCTTTTTTGAAACCAATTATCGCCCTACCATTACTTTTGTACAAGGCACATACAATCAAACAACTACTAATGACACCATTGTTGATTCAATTATCAATAATCAAAATATTGTATACAGCTATAAAATAGCCAATAATCAAGCTGTAGCTTATGATACTACAGTTTCTTATACTGCCGGATATACATATAAATATGATGGCGAAACAAATGCAATTTTAGATTCTGTTTTAATTGCAACTACAGGTACAATTAATATTGGTACATTAAATTATTACAAATTATATCCATCTCGTTTTCAAATCATGTCGTTTGTAACCCCTTATGGTATTGGTTTAGACTTAGGTGCTAATGGAAAAACATGGACATTTGATGTAACTGATTTAATGCCCGTTTTAAAAGGAAGAAAATTAATGTCGATTGATGCTGGCGGACAATGGCAAGAAGATTTAGATATTAAATTTATGTTTATTGTAGGTACACCACCGCATGATATAAAAGATATTAGCAACATCTGGAAAGTAGATAATTCAAACTATACAGGCATTTTAAATGATAATTATTTCGAGCCTCGTTCTGTATTATTTAATGCAAATGCTGCAGCATTCAAAATTCGCACAGCCATTACTGGTCATGGGCAAGATGGCGAATTTGTGCCAAGAACACATTACCTTAATATTAATGGTGGTACAAAAGAATTTAAATGGAATGTTTGGAAACCATGTGCTAGCAATCCTATTTATCCGCAAGGCGGCACATGGATTTATGATAGAGCTGGTTGGTGCCCAGGCGCCCCCACTAATTTAACAGAAAATGAAATTACTTCATTTGTTACCCCAGGCGCTACATCAACTATTGATTATGGAATTGATACCGTTTCAGGGCAATCGAATTATTGGGTAAGTTCGGAATTAGTAAGCTATGGCGCTCCTAATTTTTCATTAGATGCAGCTATTGTTGATATTAAATCGCCAACTAAAAAAGTGGAATATTTGAGAACCAATACAATTTGTACCGACCCCACCATTGTTATTAAAAATACAGGTTCAACAATACTTACAAGTGTTGTAATTGAATATTGGGTAAATAATAATAGCAGCAAAAATAGTTATACATGGCATGGGAATTTAGCATTTTTAGAAACTACAGAAGTGGTTTTACCAGTATCGGGCAATCTTTGGTCGAGTATCACAGGCTTAACCAACAACACTTTTAATGTTTCAATTAAAAATCCGAATGGTGGCAGCGATGCCTATTCATTTAACAACATGATGAAAAGTTCATTTGATGTTCCACCCGTTATGCCTTCTGAAATCACACTTTATTTCAAAACAAATTCAGCAGCTTCCGAAAGTTCGTATAAATTATTAGATGCCGCAGGTACAGTAGTTTTTTCGAGAAATAATATGACAAACAATACTAATTACAATGATGATGTAGTACTTACAGCTGGATGTTATTCATTTGTAATTGATGATAGTGGCGAAGATGGATTTGATTTTTGGGCAAATAGTTCAGGTACAGGTCAATGCCGATTTAAGGATGTGGATGGCAATACATTGAAAGTTTTTAATGGCGATTTTGGCAAATCATTAATCTATAATTTTACTGTAGATTATCCTTTAGCTTATCAGCAAATCAATAAATTAAAAGATGAAACAATTTTAATTTCTCCTAATCCTACTCAAAATAATTTTGTGATAGAATGGAACAATAATGTTATTAAGAGCATCGAAATTTACAATTCAATTGGCATGAAAGTACCAATGCCATTGGTTTATAATTCAAAATCGGTAAGTGCTAATTGCAATGGTTTTGCAAAAGGAATTTACATTATTGAAATTAAAAATGAAAAAGGAAATGTGAAATATGAAAAAGTAGTGGTAGAATAAAAAGTAATTGTATGATAACAAAAAAGGTTGTGTTTCTACATTTGAAGCACAACCTTTTTTGTTTTAGGAAAACATTTTTTCTTCAACCAATTGGCAAATAATATGACCTAATAAAATATGCGATTCTTGAATTCGTGGCGTATCGTTAGATGGCACATTCAATAAATATTTGCACAGTTCTTTCATTTTTCCACCACTATCGCCAGTCATTCCCATAGTAATCATTCCAATTTCATTTGCTTTTTTTAAAGCTTCTATCACATTTTTCGAATTGCCGCTTGTACTAATGCCAACCAACACATCTCCTTTTCTACCGCAGCCTTCAATCATTCTGCTATAAACAACATCATAACTATAATCATTTGCCACAGCCGTAATGTAGGATGAATTTACATGCAAAGCTTCGGCATATAATGGTTTTCTATCGGTATAAAATCTGCCGCTTAATTCGGCTGCAATATGCTGTGCATCGGCAGCGCTACCACCATTACCACAAAATAAAATTTTACCGCCATTGTTTAAGCTTTCAATTATTTCATCTACTACATTTTCAATAGTAGTAAGAATAAATGGTTCGGCCAATAGCTT
>JBEEMV010000168.1:0-9519 GCA_041192505.1 Bacteroidota bacterium | reverse complement strand
TTACCATTCGATTTGATATTAATTTTATCAGCAGGAACAGAGAAACGCATAATTAAAATATCCGCTACTGCTTTAGCACGACGCATACCTAATTTTTCGTTATAATCATCAGTATGGTGTTTATCAGTATTGCCTATGATATCAATTTTCATAGTTGGGTTAGCATACATTTGCATAGCACAACGTTGTAAATCAAGCATAAATTCTTTTTTAACAATTGCTTTATCGTTTTCGAAATACACAGTAGGCAAATTAAATTCACCGCCCCAATGTGCTTTTTCATCTTTAGGACAAACGCCATGTGTATCAACTTTACAACCAGCAGGTGAGTTAACTTCCCAATCAGTATTATCAGCTACACCATCACCATCAGTATCAGGTATTTGAGCTACACCATTAGCATCAACTGGATAACCAGCTGGTGATAATCTTTCTCTATCTTTACAATCAACTACACCATCACCATCAGTATCTAATGCTCTACCGCTACCATCTACACGGCAACCAGCTGGCGTATTTGCTTCTTTGTCTAATAAATCAGCTACACCATCACCATCAGCATCAGCTAATATTTCAGCAGCAGTTGGTACTTTAACATCTGCTCTATCAGTTAATGGATTACACCATTCAATATTTTCAGCTAATGGATTTGAACCAACAAAATTATATGTTAAACCAATACTAGCAAAACCATATTTATCGTTAGTGCCTTGACGTAACCATAAACTTGATTTGTTGCTTACAAATGCATCTAATTTATCAGATAATACGTTATTCAATCTGTATTCAACACCAATATTGATTCTATTATTTAATTTATATTTAACGCCTAAACCAACTGGAATTACTGATTCGTATGATTTACCCGATATGCCTGACATATATTTAGTAAATGCTGAATCGCTTTTAAGTGTTCTAATAGTAGTATTAAAGTGCATTAATCCAAAACCAACATAGCTATAAACTGCTACTCTTCTTTTTGCTAAACTGCCTTTACGAGCATTAAATAATGTAGCTCCTACGTTATTCAAATCGAAGTAAATACTTCCTGAAGCTTGCCAAAAATTAGTTTTAAAGTATACACCACTTTTCATTTTTGGAGTACCCCATAATTGCATAGCAACTTGAGATAAATATAAATCGTGCTCGGTTTTACCAGCTATATTACTCGAAATTTTACGAGTATCGCCTAATATACTACCAAAAGCAAAATCGCCTTGTGCGCCTACTACAGATGAAAGCATTTTTCTTACGCCTAAATCCATTCCGAATCTATATTCGCTTTTATAGTTAAATGCATGCATATATTGATACTGATTTAAATCAGTATAAGGCATAGTAGTACCAATATTGCCATACAAAGACCATCCTTTGTACAAATCAGAACCGGCTGGGGTAGCTGGTTTGTTTTGTGCCAAAACATTTACAGTCAACAATGTTGCTAATGCTACAATCGAAAATCTTAATTTGTTCATATAAAAATTTGTAAGTTGTTTATTTAAAATTATTCAGCTAAAAGAATATCAACACGACGGTTAGGTCTGTGATCGTTAGAAATTGGATGCATTTTACCATTGCTTTCAATTACTTTAATTCTTGTTGCATCTATTTTGAAGTTTTTACGAATATAGTTTGCTACTGCTTCAGCACGTTTTCTACCTAAATCGTTATTTATTTCATCATTGCCACGAACATCGCAATTGCCATAAATATTAACTTTAATATCTTGGTATTTTATTAAACTACGAGCAGCATCAGATAAGATATCATGATATTGCGGACGGATATAAGAAGAATTTAAATCGAAATAAACAGAAGGGAAGATAAACAATGGTTTGTCTTCTGTATTTTTTGTAACTGCTGATTCTCTTGAGCCAATAGTTACACCTCTGAAGTTTACTAATGCATTAGGTTTTGTATTTGGTTCTAAATCTTTTACATCGGCTACGCCATCATTATCTGCATCAGCAGCAATACCGTTTTCGTTTACAGTTGCTCCTTTAGGTGAAAAAGGTTCATCATCTTTGTAATCGGCTACGCCGTCAGCATCTACGTCTAAGGCTTGTCCTGCACCATCAACTTTTACGCCTGTTGGTGTATTTGGTTCTTTATCAAATGCATCGCTAACACCATCTTTATCGCCATCGTTTAATAATGAACGAAGTTTGCCCATTTCAGCATCTACATTTCTTAACATTACTTCTTGTGGATCTGTCCATTCTAAATTACTATTTGATACTTTGCAGCCACCTATTTTGTAATTTATTTTAAATGCTAAATAAGCATATTTATCGTAAGCATAACTTTCGTAACGGCTGGTTGATAAAGTAGTTTTATTAGTTACAATTGGTGTAGCTTGAAAGCTAGTTCCGTAAGTTTTTGCTATTTGATCGTTTACTGCATCAAATTTATCAGTAGCTGCAAAACGCATAGAAGCTTCTAATCCTAAATCGATACATTTATTTAAGTTATATTTTAAACCTAAAGCTGTAGGAAAAACTAAATCGGTGGTATTAAATAAGCCTTTCTTTTTGCTTATCATACCATGTAAATAAAATATTTCATTATCCAATATAGATTGTTGTTTTGAATTTAAGGCATACACATGTGCATCATAAGTTACTAAACCAGCACCTGCATAACCATAAAAACCTATTTTACGAGGCTTCATATTTTTACTATTAACGCCTTTGGTTAACCAAGCTAAGTTAGTAAAATTTACATAAAAATTAATTGATGCGTCTAACATCGTTGTTCTTGAATAAATTTGACGAGAAAATCCTAAACGTTGATATAATGCATAATCTTCTGAAGAAGAACGTTTGGTAGTACCAAATATATTTTTAGATGTTCCTTGATAATTTCTATTATACATTACACCTTGTACATGACCATAGTTAGCATCTACATACATACCTATAACATGTGAAAACATATGCAACCCATTAACACCTACAAATGCTTGGTACTCACTTTTTCCAGCGGTATTGAAAGTACGAAAATATTCATGCGAACGAATATCGGTATAAGGCGATGTAGTACCAAATTGGATTCCAATTGAGTTAGTTACATATTTTGATTGTGCATTTACCGCAGTAAAACCTAAAGTGGCAATCACTACTATCAAAACTATTTTGTTAATCATTTTCATTTTACTAAATTAATTTTATTCTCTTAGATCGAGGTTTATTTGAAACGCAAAAATAATTCTATTTATCAAATATCATAACATTTGTATAGAAAAAATATTTGATTGTTGCTATCCTTTCAAAGTATTTGATTTTAGCAAGGGGCAAATCTTATATCTTTCATCATTTGTATCATTATATATAGCTAATAAAACATTGTATACATTTTGTAATCCTATTTTTTTTGCCCATTCAAAAGGACCATAAGGATAGTTGGTTCCTAATTTCATAGATGTATCAATATCTATTTGAGTGGCTGTTTTTTCTTGCAGGGTATAATGTGCTTCATTTATAATCATACATATTACCCGTGGGGTAAGCATACCTACTCTATTTTCTACTATTTCGTATTGCCAATGTAGTGTTTCGAATACTTTGTGAATGATTGATTGATTGGATGCTTGGTATAGGCATATTTCGGCTTTGGGTAAATTAATAAATGTTGGTAATGCATTAATACCTACAAAAATACTTTTTGAGGCAGCTATGATGGCATGAAACTGAAGCAATGAATGCGTAACTGCATGCAGCATTACTACTCGGTTTTGTAACAATGCATATTGTTTTATGGCTTCGGCATCGCCATTAAAATTCAAATCAATAATTACTTCGTAGGATTGCATTTCGGCGGCGGCTATTTCTTTGCTAGCTTCGGCATAAGCCACTTGCTGCACCGATAATGTGGTTAGTTTTTCTTGAAATTCTAATCGACGTATTTCATCGGCTATTACTAATATATTCATGCTGCTTTACTAATTTTTATCAAATGTAGTAATTGCTATTTTATTTCAAATTAAATGCATACTATTTTATTGCTAATTGAATAAAATAAGTATACCGAACCTTTGCTCTACAGGACCGACTTACAAACAAATCTTTAATTAGCAACTTAAGTTATTTACTGGATACTACCAACTGATTACTGCAAACTATTCAACTTTTCCATTAACCAATTTTTATCGGGTACTTGTGTATCTAATTCTAATTTTTTTATAATGGCTAATGCTTCTTTTTTCGAAATAGATTTTAAAAGCGGCTGAAAGTATATCGTAAATTTACGATAAATGTTTTGATAATGTGCAGATAGTTTTCGCTTACGAGTAAGCATTTTTTTTAAGCTTATCAATAAGTCATCTAATGTATCCCATTCATTTAATTCATACATGGTTTTAGCTTGCATTACTTTTATATCTAATTGATAAAACAAATCGGTGTAAGCTACTTGCTGCAATAGTTGCAACGATTCTTTATATTTTTTCTGAATAAAAAATACTTTAGCCAAATTATAATTGTAGGCATTATTCAATTCGTCTTTTGGCAATAGTAAACTATATGTTTTAATAAATTTTTCAGTCCATTTTATTTCTTGTAATTGTAAAGCCACCGAAATAATATTTTTAAAATCCCATGGGCTCATTACCTTTTTTTGAATTAATAATTGTTGCTTTAATGCCAATTTATACATCTGAAAAAGCTCTTCATAATATTTTGTATTACTACTATTTATTTGTGCAATACAATAATTTATCAGAAATAGTAAAATCTCTTTTTGGGTAATTTTATTCAAATTATTTTTTGGCTTAAATAGTATTCGTTTTAGCCATTCATAATGTGGTTGTGTATCATTACTTAATTGCATTAAAAGTATCTGCCTATAAATTTCTATCCATTCATTTTTTATCGAAGTTTCATTAATCCATTTCATTAAAAATTCTTCCCATTGAATAGTTACTGGCTCGTCAAATAAATTTTTATAATGATTGGCAGCACTCCAATATTTTAATTTTTCATACATGTAAAATTCCTCTAACGAATGTAATACATCGGCTGTGTTTATCTGCTGTTGGCGGCTTTGCAATATTTCTTGGTGCAAATTTATTTGCTGATGAAAACTAAATCGTTCAACAAATAGCAAATCTAAATCTTCATTTTTTGCACTTAACAATGGTTTTAATCTATCGGCATGAAATGAAAATAAATCAGTTAATCGGCGCTGATTTAATATTTGCAAATATTGTAATGGCAGCGCATTTGTTTTGTTTTTAAGTTGATGAAGCGAAATAAAATCAACCGCATATTGATATAAATAGGAGCAGTGTTTGTTGAATTGAAGATTGTTGTATTTTTTATTATCGCTAAGTTTTGCCCATATTATTTCGGCTTCGGGTATTTCATAATTTCGTGAATGCAGATAAGGTCGAATTATTTCGAATAAACTAAATAATGATTTATCAGTATTGAAAAATGGACTTTGTAAATACAATTGAAACCGCTGAATCTCTTGTGGCGAAAAGGATTGCAACAATAAATATAATTTAGTATTTTGCATACAATAATATCTTTATACAAAGATAGTTTTTAAAATTACATTTACATATCGGGTTAGATAGTTTGATTAATTTGTACTTGCATTGCCATGTAAAAGTGTAGATGTTTGCATTATCAAAAATGAAATCAAATCTTTATAACCAATAAATTAGTTATCATCATGAAAAAACATTTACTCATTTATTTTGCCATTTGCATCGGCTGTTTGTTATTCAATAGTCCTTCATTTGCGCAGCTTCCAGTAGGTTATGGTGTAAGCACAGCTTCATCAACTGGCGATGAAGATATTTTTAATGTTACGATTAGCGGCTTGGCGGTTAGCGGAACTTTAAACAATACTTCCACTTGTAGTATTACAGGAAGTTTGGCAACTGTTAATGGATTGCCAGCATCATCATTAAATAAGTATTCTAATTTTACTAATCTTCCATCTGTGGGATTATCTAAAAATCAACCTATTTCGGGTTCGGTAACAATTGGTACTTGTAATTCATCTGTTTTTACTTCAAGGTTTGCTGTGTTTATTGATTATAATTTGGATGGCATTTTTCAAACCACTGAAAGAGTGTATCAATCGGCAGCTATAACGCCAAGTGTAGGCGGTACGGCATATCCATTCACATTTACATTGCCATCAACTGCTGTTAGTGGTACTACTTTAATGCGTATTGTATGCAACGAATCACTTTCAAATGTTACTGCAACAGGAAGTTATACATGGGGCGAAACGGAAGATTATGCAGTAAATATTACAAACTCAGTTAATGCTGGCAGTAGAGATTTTCATATTTGCGGCGCAACTACAGCTATTGCAATAGGTGGAAATCCATCAGTTTCGGGCTTTTCGGGGGCTTATTCTTTTTCATGGAGCAATGCATCATCGCTTAGTGGTGCAAATACATTAAACCCTATCGCTTCGCCAACTACTACAACAACTTATGTTTTATCAGTTTTAGATTCAACTACAATGGCTACTTATGTTGATTCAATTACCATTTTTGTAAATCAACCTATTAATGTTTATATCCAAGTTTCAAGTTGTAATCAATATGTTTTCGGTAATCAAACGCTTACTGCAAGCGGTGTGTATACTGATACAGTTCAAACGCCTTTAGGCTGCGATTCAATTACAACATTGCATCTTACTATTAATAATACAGTAAATTCTTCTATTTCAAATACCATTTATAGTGGCTCAAGTATGTTATTTAATGGCGCTATTTTAACTAATAGTGGGGTGTATTACGATACACTTACATCTTATAAAAATTGTGATTCGATTATTACATTAAACTTAACTGTGTTGTCAACCACAACACCAGTGGGCATTGTACCAAATGGTTATGGTATTAGCATGGCAACTTCAACTAACGATGATGAAATTTTTAATGTATCATTAACTTCGAAAAATGTACAAGTGTTAAACAATACATCTAATTGTGCTATAACGGGTAGTTCGGCAGCCATCAATGGTTTGCCAGCTTCAACATTAAATGGATATTCAAATTTTACAAATATTGCACCTTCAAATTTAGATGTAAATAGCACTGTAACAGGTTCGGTTACATTGGGTTTTTGTGGTACATATCCATACAGTTCGAAGTTTGCAGTATTTATAGATTATAATAGAGATGGTGTTTTTCAAGCCAATGAAAAAGTATATCAATTGCCAGTTGGTGTACATCCTGCTTTATCGGGTACAGCCTATTCATTTACATTTACAATACCTTCAAATGCTTTAGCAGGGCTTACTTTAATGAGAGTTGTTGATATAGAAACAACATCAAATATTGCCGCAACAGGCAGCTATACTTGGGGCGAAACAGAAGATTATTTGGTACGCATTGGCAATAGTGTAAATGCAGGTTCGGATAAATATATTTGCGGTTCTACTACTTCTACAATAATTGGTGGAAGCCCTTCTATATCGGGCTTTGTGGGTAGCTATTCGCTTTTATGGTCGCCAAGTGCTTCATTAAATTCATCTGCAATTTTAAATCCAATTGCATCGCCAACAGCAACAACAACTTATGTTTTGTCTGTTTTAGATTCAACTACAATGACTGTTTATTCTGATTCAATGATTGTGTATGTTAATCAATCATCAACTACTACAATCAATCAAAGTGCATGTGGAAGTTTTGTATTCAACAATAAAACCCTTACTGCAAGCGGCACTTACTACGATACATTAACAAATCAAAATGGATGTGATTCGATAATTACACTTCAATTAATAATTAATTTAAATAAGCAATCAACCATTACCAATACAATTTATGCTGGTTCGAGTATTTTATTTAGTGGTGTAAATATCACAACACAAGGCACTTATATGGATACTATACCAACTTATGCTGGTTGCGATTCCATCATTACCATGAACCTAATCGTGTTGCCAGTTGTAAGCCCTTCGGCTGGAAGTGTACCAAGTGGTTATGGCATAAGCCAAGCTTCATCAACCATTGATGATGAAATTTATAATGTAAGTTTAAATTGCCCAAATGGTGGTTCATTAAATAATTCATCAACATGCAGTATTACTGGAAGTTCAGCAGCCATCAACGGTTTGCCTGCTTCTATTGTTGGTGAGTACTCAAATTTCACAAACTTAACGCCTACTAATTTAATAGTAAATAAAACTGTTTCGGGTTCGGTTACTATTGGCTTTTGCAATACAGTTGTTTATCAAACACGATTTGCCATTTTTATAGATTATAACCGTGATGGAATTTTTCAATCAAATGAAAATGTATATACATTGCCTTCAACAGTATTGCCAGCAAACACAGGCACAGCCTATCCGTTTACATTTACTATTCCAGCTAATGCATCGCCAGGTTTAACATTAATGAGAATTGTAAACAGCGAAACATCAGCAACAATAACCGCTACAGGCAGTTATACTTGGGGCGAAACAGAAGATTATTTAGTAAATATTGGCTTAAGTGCAAATGCTGGAACTGACCAAACAGTTTGTGCCTCATCATCTGTAACATTGAATGGTACAGCATCAGGCGGCACAATGCCTTATACTTATAATTGGCAACCTGCTACTGGATTAAGTGCTACAAACATTGCACATCCAATTGCAAATGTTACGGCGAATACAACTTATATTTTAACAGTAACCGATTCGTTAGGAAGTGTAAGTAGCGATACCATGATGATAACTACAAATGCATTACCTACCATTTCTTTGTCAGGTTCGTTTGCATCATGTGCTGATACATGTTTGGCTATAACCGTTGGTGGTAGCACATTAGCCAACTGGGCTTGGAGTATTTCGCCAGCGGCAATTTCATTTAATGGTGCTATATTAAATCAAACTTTATGTTTTGCATCAACCATTCCAACTTCAATTATTAGTTTATATGGCGTTGATGCAAATGGTTGTTCAACTACTGCTTATGATACCATAAATCGCCCTTCAGATTGCGTTTGGCCAGGCGATGCTAACAGCGATTTAGTAGCTGATAATTTAGATATTTTTCCTATCGGATTGTTGAATGGAACTACAGGACCAGTAAGAAATAATGCATCAATAATTTGGATTGATCAACCTGCAACAATCTTCGGAACAACAGCTTCGGGCTTTACCGTTGATGCCAAACATGCCGATTGTAATGGTGATGGAATAATTGATGGCAATGATACTACAGCCATTTTACAAAATTATGGTTCAACACATTTACGTAAAAAAAGTGGTGCTGATTTACTTTCAGTAACCGTTGGCCCCGATACATTATATCAAAACACAACTGCTAATATTGCTATTAATTTAGGCACGGCTGCTTTACCATTAGATAGTATTTATGGTGTTGCGTTCTCATTTAATGTTGACCCTACTGCTATTGATACTAACTCTATAAGCATTGCTACCAATACATCTTGGTTGTTTAATAATCCTACAGATCATTTTCATATTTATAAATTAACTAAATCGGCAACAAGAGTTGATGTAGGTTTGGTACGTAATGACCATGTTAGTAAATCGGGTTTT
>JBEEMV010000167.1:0-4058 GCA_041192505.1 Bacteroidota bacterium | reverse complement strand
AAATCGGCTTTGTAAGCCGCTGCGCCAATACGATGAAACATGGGCAATCGAGAAAAAAGATAATCTATGGTTTGTTGATAATTCATGAAAAATTACTTTTCACGTTTCATTAATGAAGTTGCAAAATCAATTAAAACTTGCTTTTTTGCGGTATCAATTTCCAATCGTTCAACTGCTTGTAAAGCCTTGTTGAAATGAAGTTTCATTTGTTTTTCAGCTTCTTCTCTCACCTTTAATTCATCATATAATCTTCTAACAGCTTCCACTTTTTCTGGTCGTTTTTTAGGTTCATTTTTCATCAACCAAAATATCAAATCGGTTAGTTGAGTTGGGTCGGCAAGTTCGAAAGCGGTAAGCAATAAAAATGTTTTTTTATTTTGTAAAATATCGCCGCCTACTTGTTTACCAAATGTTTTTGGGTCGCCGTAAGTATCTAAAATATCATCTTGTAATTGAAATGCTAAGCCAGTTTCCATTCCAAATTCATAGATTAATTTTTGTTGTTTCTCATCAGCATCAGCCAACATGGCTCCCATTTGAATGGCACAACCCAGCAATACAGCTGTTTTCAGCCTAATCATTTCTAAGTAATCAACAGTTGTAACTTTTTGTTTGGTTTCAAAAATCATATCCATTTGCTGCCCTTCGCAAACTTCTAAACTTGTTTTATTAAACAATTTAATAGCCGATTGTAATTTTTTTACTGGTAATTTTACCAACTCATCGTAAGCCATTACCATGGCTGCATCGCCCGAAAGAATGGCTGTATCTAAATCATACTCTTCATGCACAGTAGGTTTGCCACGGCGCAATGGTGCATGATCCATTATATCATCATGTATCAACGAAAAATTATGAAATAATTCGATAGCTGCTGCGGCTGGTAAAGCATTAGAAGCCTTGCCATCAAACAATTCGCAACCCATTAAAACCAAAGTTGGACGAACACGTTTGCCGCCTAATTTTAAAATATAATCAATGGCTTCGTATAAACCTTTTGGTTCTTTTTTAAATTGAATAGTGTTTAAATACGACTCAAATTGTATTTGTAAATCTGCAAATGAATTCATTAATTTTTATTTTGATTGATAAACCTTCCAAGCCATAGTAAGCCATCCTGCAATAAAACATAAACCGCCAATTGGCGTAATTGGGCCTAACCATTTGGGTTGAATAAATGTCATTACATACAAAGAGCCGCTAAAGAAAAATATGCCTGCTAAAAAAAGATAAACTGGTAAATTAAAATTTATGTTACTAAATTGATTTATCAAAATGCCGATGGCAAGAATGGCAAATGTATGATAGAACTGATATTTAACGCCCTTTTCAAATATTTCAAGATAATAAGCATCTACCATTTTTTTTAAACCATGTGCTGCAAATGCACCTAATGCAACTGATAAAGCACCTAAAATACAGGCTATTAATAAAACATGTTTTTGTGTCATTTTATGATTTTAATATATGGCAAATGAAAAGAAAAAAGTGATTTACAAATGTAAATAGAAACTTGAGAATAGGTAAGTGCTATTAAAACTAATTTGATAAAGAATTATTTTTCGGTAATAGACTTTGGAAGCATCCTTACAAAAAGGTTTGCTTTTGAATAATTCAACTCATCATATTCTAATCCTAATTGACTAAGATGATGATAATAAGTTTGATGGTTTGTGTAGTAGTATTTTTCGGATTGAATGTACCAAGATTTTTCTCCTAATTTTTGAGCAACAAACCACTTTTCTAACAACCTTGCAGTACGACCATTTCCATCTTCAAAAGGATGTATTTTTACAAATGCCAAATGCAACATCGAAGCAAAATAAATTACTTCATTAAAATTTAATGTAGCATTTAGTAGAACATCAATATCATGAAATAATTTTTCCATTTCAGCCCCAACAATATCAGGATTTGCCGCTACATATTCAATTTTGCCATCTTTGGTTACTACAAACATATTTCCTTTTCTAAAAGCGCCTTGCTGCTGTTTTTGTAAAATATGTTTAGTTAAAATAGCATGAATATTTCGCAAATTATCAGCAGTTAATGGATGAGTTTGAGCAAATAAATAGGCGTCATATAAATCATCAATCTTCCGAGTATAATCGGGCAGAAAATGCGCCCCTAAACGCTTGTGTTTAATGTATGAATCTAACTCAATATTTTCTCCTTCAATTTTAGAAGAAAAAACGGCTGAAACCGAAGTGTAAAAGCTAAAAGTTTCAATACTTAATTCACTATCTTTTAATTGCTCAAATTCAAGCTCAACTTCATGGCTAAAAGTAGCTGAATAATCTTTTAGTAATTCGGTAGAAACAATATGCAGAGGTAGTGTTTTAATAGAAATTAATTTTTCGCTTTTTTAACCTTTAATTCATTCTTCACTTCAATCATTCTTATGGCTGCTTCGGCGCATTCTTTTCCTTTGTTACCATATTTTCCGTTGGCTCTATCCAATGCTTGTTTTTGAGAATTAACGGTTAACACACCTAATATTACAGGAATATTTTGTTGAATATTTAATGTCATTAAAGCATCTGTAACCGAATGTGCTAACACCACATCATGCATGGTTTCGCCTTTTACTATTGTACCAAAACAAATTACTGCATCGTATTTATTTTGCAATAATTGTTTGGCAGCAAATGGAATTTCGAAACTGCCTGGCACTTTTATTACATCTACTTTTTTAATGCCTAATATTTTCAATGTTTTTTCAGCATTTACAAGCATTAAATTATTTACTTCAGCATTCCATTCGGCACATACAATTCCAATTTTATATTTTGAATAATTGCCTAACAACGGACTAAATTTTTGTGTTAAATGATTTGCCATTTATTGAAAATTGTATTTTATGAACTATTTTTCTTTTTAAGAATTCCTGAAACTATGATTTTTGAAAATAAAGATATGGTACTTATTCAGTCTATTTCAATACTTCATCTACACTTGTAATTACTGCATTGATAACGGTTTGCAATAATTCATTATTCAAATCATAAAAAACTGGCAATGATATTTCGGAAGAATATAATTTCATAGCCATTGGAAAATTTTCAATTTTATATCCTTCATTTTTATAAACGCTAAGCAATGGTAATGGTTTAAAATGTACGTTTACCGAAACATCTTTATCAAATATTTTTTGAATAATTTCGTTGCGTTGTTCAATGCTTATATTTTTTATTCTTAATGGATAAACATGGTAAGAAGAAATGGTTTCGCCTTCAAAATATTTTGGTGTAATAGCCCAGCTACATTGCGAAAAAGCATTTGTATAGTCATCAAAAATTTCTTTTCGTCTTGGTAATATTAATGGTTCATAATGTTTAAATTGAGCAATGCCTACAGCGGCGCAAATATCAGGCATGTTGCATTTGTAGCCTGCTTCTATTACATCATATTCCCATGCACCTTTTTGTGATTTTGCTAAAGCATCTTTTGTTTGCCCATGAAGCGATTTTATATACAGCAATTTGTAAATCTCATCATTATTAATGGGTGATGGAAAGTTGATACACAATGCACCACCTTCGGCAGTAGTTAAATTTTTTACGGCATGAAATGAAAATACAGTTGCATCGCATAATGTTCCAGTACGTTTGCCTTTATAAAAAGCCCCCAAAGAATGGGCAGCATCGCTCAATACCATTATTCTACCTAAATCTTTTTGTTGTTGATTGTTTGCAATAAATAAAGATTTAATTTCTACCGAATTAATTAGTGTATGGATGGCATCATAATCACAAGGAAAACCTGCAAAATCAACAGGCATAATAACTTTGGTTTTTGATGTAATAGCCTTTTTAATATTATCGATGGATATATTAAAATCATGTTCATTTACATCTACCATAATTGGTTTAGCTCCGCAATGCATTACTACGTTAGCTGTTGCACAATAAGTATATGCTGGTATAATTACTTCATCGCCCTCTTTAACACCATACCAACGAAGCATTAATTCTAATCCAGCAGTTGCCGAATTCAAACATAAAACGGTAGTTGCACCTACATAATCAGCTACAATTTTTTCTAATGCTTTTGTTTTA
>JBEEMV010000166.1:0-6080 GCA_041192505.1 Bacteroidota bacterium | reverse complement strand
TAAATGGACACATGCTGCTGTGCCTTCAAAAGCAGTAAGTTCGATATGTGCAGGCGGTAGCATTTTATTTTTAGGCAATGAAAATAGTGATAATTGGTTTATGTTGCAACGTGCAGGCTGGCGCTTAAATCCTACAGAATCCATTCAACATCAAATAGAAAATTTGCTAGCAGATATTTCGTTCGAAAAAATAAATAGTAAAAAAGCCGAAGCAAAATTATTGGCCATCGAGTTATCAAAATTAGTAACTACAACTTATCAGCAGATAGCAGAAAAAATACTTAGAAATTAATTGTTGATTTTATAATTTTATTGATAGTTGTAATTGCCCACCAAAGCCAAGTTCCACAATTTTTTGTAAGGTCGAAATTCGTACTTCTTTAATATTGTTTTCAATTCTCGAAATATAAGATTTGGTAGTTCCGCATTTCAAAGCAAGTTCTTCTTGGGTTAAACCTTTCTCAATTCTAGCTTCATGAATTAATGCTCCTAGTTTAAATTGTTCATAGCCAGCATCTAATGCATCACGTTTGGCAGTGCCATGTAGCCCATAATGTTTGTCTTTAAACTCGGATAGTGTAGTTGTATTTTTATTTTTCTTGTTCATATTCGGCTTTTATTTTTAGTGCTTTATCTATTTCTTTTTTAGGTGTCTTCTGTGTTTTTTTCTGAAATCCATTTGCTAATACAATCAATTTTCCTTCATCAAAAAAGCAAAAAATTCTATAAATATCATTTCCTTGTTGCACCCGTATTTCATAAAGCCCATCTGTGTTTTCAATGTGTTTTAAATACGTTTCAGGAATTTTATCAATTTCTTCAATCAAACTAAAAGTCCAGATTATTTTTCCTTGTACTTTTTCACGAAGCGTAACAAAGAAATCTTGGAAGTAATCTTTATAAAAAATAATTGTACGAAATGATGGTTTATTTTTCACTTGGCAAATATACAAAAGTTGCACTAAAGTACAATATCAATTTTTGGTTATATTGCGTTAACCATTCACCAATTTCATTCCTACCCAAATGGCTAAAAATGTAAGTATTAAATTAGATGATACATTGAATGCAAGCCAGCCCCATTGCTGTTGTTCAAATAATTGATACGATTGAAAACTAAATGTAGAAAAGGTACTTAACCCACCACAAAAACCCGTAGCCCAAAATATTTGAGTAGTTGAATTTTTATCATTAAATGAAATGGTGCATACAATGGCTATTAAAATACTAGCTATTATATTAGCTATTAAAGTAGAAAATATGGGATTGAAATTTTTTAATGCAATTAACCATCCAATAAAAAATCGAAGTACCGAGCCTATTCCACCACCTACAAACACATATACTATGGATAAATTCATATTGCGTTATGCATCTTTTTTCTCTTGATGGCGATGTGCATTTTTTTGATACATCAATTGTATGATGATAAATAATACCATGAAAAAGCCTATGGCTATTGGGTTTAAATATTTTGTTTCATAATTATTAAAATGTAAGAACAAAAATAAACCAATACTTAAGGCAGATAGCAATACATAAATAGTGCATACAAAATAATCTTTAACACCCATCATGGCAAGATGATGCGTAATATGATCTCTGCCGCCTACAAATGGCGAATGCCCTCTCATCATTCGTCTAATAGATACTGTTGTGGTATCAATTAATGGAACAATAAAAATAAGCATAGGTGCTACAAACTGACGGATTTGATATTGTGGCCCTTGTGTATCTCTTAAATTCCAAATAAATAAAATACTAATGGCTGATAAAAATGCGCCTAAAAATTGACTACCTGTATCGCCCATATACATTTTTGATGGATTCCAATTAAAGAATAAAAATCCTAACAAAGCCGCCACCACACCTAAGCTTGTAATAAAAAAGAAGGGTTCGTAAATGCCCGACAATGCACAAACTGAAAGGATGCCTAAAATAATTACAATAGAAATGGAACTAACCACACCATCCATATTATCCAGCATATTTACTGAGTTCATAATACCGATTACCCAAAAAATAGTGAAGATGTAATTAAATATTCGTGATGGTGAAATATCAATCCAGATGCCTGCACCCAATAAAATAATGGCACAAAGTAATTGACCTGAAAATTTTAATAATGGCTTGGTATTATAAGCATCATCGGCTAAGCCAATTAAAAAACCAATGGTTGAACATAGCAATACTGCCAAATGTTTTTTATTAATAATGTCGCTTTCTTTGGCTGGAAAAATAGCGAAAACTGCAAATGAAAATAGAAATAAAATAAAGAATGAAATGCCACCAAATGCAGGCTTGCTGGTTGATGCCCATCTAATGATAGGTTCGTTGCCATCGCCTGTATTGCGCATGCCTAAATTATTTGAAAACTTTACAAACAATCCATTTATTAAAGTAGAAAGCAACACGGCTATTAAAAAAAGAATAAAAACGTATATCGAGTTCTCGTTTGAAAATAAATCCATCGCACTTATTGGTTTAATATTAAAAAGATAACTTATCTATTTTAAATGTTGCATGGCTTGATATGCCATTAATCCTGCGCCCAGTTCTAAAGCCTTTTCATCAATGTTGAATGTAGCTGTATGCACTGCGCTGCTGTTGGTTCCATCTATACTTGCTGTACCCAATCTGAAAAAACAAGCAGGTATTTTTTCTGCAAAAAATGAAAAGTCTTCAGCCGTCATGCGCAAATCTAATTCTTCAACATTAGTATTTCCTACATAATCTTTGGCAAATTGTCTACTCAACTCGGTAGTAGTTGTATCATTTGTTAAACATGGGTAGCCGTTTGAAATTTCTACTATACAATCGCCGCCCATACTTTGCGCCATGCCTTGGGCTATTTGTTTTATTTTTTGATGTGCTTGTTTGCGCCATGGTTCATCCATAGTTCTTAATGTACCTTCAATGCGTACTTCATCGGGTATTACATTGGTAGCGCCATTGGCTATTATTTTGCCAAATGATAACACAGTAGGAATAATTGGATAAGCATTGCGACTAACAATTTGTTGTAATGCTACAATAATATGCGATGCTATTAAAACCGTATCTACACAATTTTGTGGCAATGCACCATGCCCACCTTTGCCTTTTACGGTTAAATAAATTTCATCGGCACTTGCCATGTATAAGCCACTTTTAAAACCAAGTTTGCCCACCATCATACTCGGGTGAACATGCAACGCCAATATTTTTTCGGGCTTTGGGTTTTCCAACACACCTTCTTTAATCATTACCGACGCACCGCCTGGCTCTTTTTCTTCCGATGGTTGAAATATTAATTTAACTGTGCCTTGCCATTCATCTTTTAATTCATGTAATATTTTGGCTGCACCAAGTAATATCGAAGTATGTACATCGTGCCCACAAGCATGCATTACACCTGCATTTTGCGAAGCATAACTACAAGTATTTTTTTCGTTGATGGGCAATGCATCTAATTCGCTACGCAGGGCAATTACTTTTTTATCAGCATTTGTAGTGCTTTTTAATAAAGCTACTATGCCTGTTTTGGCAATGCCTGTTTGATACGCAATACCATATTCTGTAAGCTTTTGTTGTACAAATTTCGAGGTTTCAAATTCCTGAAATGATAATTCGGGATTTGAATGAATATGATGGCGAATAGATTGAATTTCGGTAAAATACTGAGCGGCTAATTGTTTTATTTTATCTATCATCGGTATCAATTATTTATCTTCGGTAACACCATCGGGCATCACATTTACAATATCGGGTACTATGAAAATGCCTTTAAAGTTTTCGTTTATTTCTTTCATAAACTGGTAAGCATCGTTTTTATCTGCAAAATCGCCTACCCGTAATTTAAAATAGGGTTGCTGATAAGTTAAATAAGTTTTTGTGGTAGGGTGTTGGGTTAAAAATTCGGTTTTAATGCCCATTACTTCGCCCCTATCAGAATTAGATGAAAGCTGTATGCGCCAGCCCTGTACCCGTTTTATACTGGTGTTCATATCAATATGGTGGCTTATCAATTTGGGCAATGATGCATCTTGCTTAATAGTAATGGTGCCTTGTGCCATCAACAAATTGATAGAAAAACCAAACCCTAATAATTGACAGATTATTTTCATATAATGAAATGATACAAGCCACAAAAGTAATTATTTGTATGGTTTGGTGGTAATTAAACCCAGATTAAGCGTTAAGCAAAAGCAATGTTGTTGAAAACAAAGTTTGGCGAACTTTAAATGTTCACCAAACTTCTAAATGTGTAATTCGGGTTAATAGCAATTACAAACCAACAACATCCCAAGTTCTCCGCATTTAATTCTACTAACAAATATATTTTTCAAAAGCAAAAATCGTTTGTGAAATTAAATTTATTGCCCTACTTTTATTGAAACAATTTGAGAGAAGTGAGGATACTCATCTTGACGAAAAAATGCAATAAGCTACTCAAAAACAGAAGGCTTGCTGTAATGAAGTTGCTACAATATATTGCTAGCAGCTATTATAAAACAAAACATATAAAAATGAAAAAAATAATAATCACCACATTGACTTTTGTAATCAGTCAGACAGTTTTTGGGCAAGTTTCAGGAAATATAAATTACCAAAATCAAGTTAGATTTTCTGACCAAAATATTAACATAAACTTTCCATCTAACTTATTAGTAGTTGATGTAAAAGGTTTAGCAAACGTAAAAGCAGATACTTATGTTGCTATTTTTAGCATTACGCAAGTTGGTAAAACGGCAGAAGAAGTTAATGAGTTAATAGACAAAAGAATTTCGGCATCATTAACCGAAATAAAAAAAACCGGAATAGAAACTTTTGTTGATATGATTTCATTTGTTCCTGTTTATGAGTTTGAAGTTGAAAAGAAAATTTTTAGCAAGAAAAATTTCAACGAAATCCCAAAAGGTTTTGAGCTAAAAAAAAACATTCATATTAAGTACTCCGACCCAAATCAACTTAATAATTTCATTAGTATTTTAACAAAAGAGGAAATCTACGACTTAGTTAGAGTTGACTATTTTTCAAGCAATCTTGAAAATATAAAAAAGGATTTGATGAATAAAGCAAAACTTCTTGTACAAGAGAAATTAAAAAACTACGAAACTGTTTTAGGTCAACCATTCACAACAGTTGAAAAACGAGTTACTGACGGCTATAAAGTTCTTTTTCCTGTAGAAATGTATAAATCATACGAAGCTTACAATAGCTCTTCGCTTAACCTTAAAAAGTCTGCAAATGTTAATCAAGCAGACAAGTCAACTACATTGTATTACCAACCTATCATTGATAAGGAATTTGACTTTGTTATAAATCCTACAATACTTGAACCTGTAATTCAAGTTATGTATGAAATCAAACTGACAGTTAATCTTGAAAAGAAAGAAACAGCTACAACAAAAGAATATATGTTGATTACTCCGAACGGAGAACTAAAAAACTTGAACTTGAATAAATAACAGCTCCGCCATAGTTAATGCCTTCACTCACCATTAATTTCTATCAACAAATGCAATTTTCGAAAATATAAAAGTGATTATAAAATTAAATTTGATTGAGCACATCCTATGTGTTCAGCAGCTAAACAATTATTTAGCCACCATATTTACCACACCGCTTTTAGCACTTTCAACACCATTTGTATCTACTACAATTAAATAGTAATCGTACTCTTTACCGGCAGTAATATTTTTATCATTAAATGATTCTTCAGATGCATTTATGGTATTCATTAATTTGTCTGTTGCACCATCTTCACTTCTATAAATTTTAATAGATTTTATATTTTTAGTTTCTATTTTCCCCCATCTAATTAAAATTGAATTGCCTGTATAAAAAGCCTGCAAAGCCGCTGGTGCTGTTGGTTTTTCGTATGCCATTTCAAATTGTGTAGTTACACTTGGTTCTGATACTTGCCAAGCATATTTTGTTTTAACAGCATATTCATAAGTGGTTAAAATTTTAATTGTTGAATCGATAAATGAAGAATGATTTTTCAATTTTGTTGTAGCAGCCAACACTTTCCACACGGCTGTTTTTCTTTCGTCATCATTCTTAAATTCTCTTCTTAATAATTCGTATCCAGTTAT
>JBEEMV010000165.1:0-3423 GCA_041192505.1 Bacteroidota bacterium | reverse complement strand
AAATTTATGCTGCAAAGATGAAATGCTTTGCAAAAATATCTCTTGATATTTGATAAATTAAAAGTGGGAGGGAATTGATAAATGTCAAGAATTATTTAAGTTTGCATTACTAAAAATTTATATAACCATGAAATTTAAAATTACATTTTGCTTATTGCTTCTTTCATTCGCTTCGTTTTCACAATCGAAAAAGAAAATTTTATTTATTGGTAATAGCTATACTTATGTAAATAATTTGCCACAAGTATTGTATGATTTGGCAATAATGACAAACGATACAATCATCTTCGATTCAAGTGTACCAGGCGGTTCAACGTTTCAAACGCATTGCGCTGATACCAGTTGTTTGCGAAAAATAAAATCGCAACAATGGGATTATGTAGTGTTGCAAGAACAAAGTCAAACGCCATCATTTCCGCCATCGCAAGTGCAAACTGATTGTTATCCTTATGCTAAAAGATTGGATAGTTTGATAAAAGCAAACGATAGTTGTACGCAAACAATTTTTTACATGACATGGGGACGTAAGTACGGCGATGCAGCCAACTGCAGCATTTATCCGCCTTTGTGTACGTATGCAGGTATGCAACAGCGCTTACGTGAAAGTTATTTAGAAATGGCTGATAGCAACAAAACTTTTGTAGCACCAGCAGGCGCTGCATGGCGCAATTGCAGAATTGCTGATAGTGCCATCAATCTTTATCAAACCGATTATAGTCATCCAAGTATCGAAGGAAGTTATTTAACAGCTTGTGTTTTTTACGCTTCTATTTATAAAAAATCGCCAATGGGTAATTTTTTTATGAGTTCATTAGGAACAGCAACTGCTTATTTTTTACAAACTATTGCAAAGCAAACTGTGTTAGATAGTTTATCAAATTGGAATATTGGAAAATATGCGTTACCAAAAAGTTGCGGCGCTGTTGATACATCGCATCATACAACAGGCATAAATGAAAACTTGAAAAATGAAATTTCTATTTACCCGAATCCATGTGGGGAAAAGTTATTTGTTAATGGTTGTTCGTTATTAGGAAATACAATTGAAGTAGTTGATGTGTTGGGTAGAGTGTGCTCTATTCCACCTTTTCAAAGGGGGCAAGGGGGATTAGAACTAAATATTTCAACTTTACCATGCGGCATTTATTTCATCAAAGCCTCAGATATAAAAGGCAATGTTTTGAATGGAGAATTTGTGAAGGAATAATTTACCCTAAAAATCGTTCCTTCTCTTCATCATTAGGAACTCTACAAGTATTTCTTTTGCCAAACCATTGATAGCGGTGCTTTGCAATGAATTTGTAAACTGCATCACGAATAAATTTTGGGAACAATAAAATTATTTTTCCAACAATAAAATAACCACCACCAATTTCGATGAGCAAAAATGCTGTGGCATCAGAATAAAAATAAGGCGTATTATTTTTTACAAAAATCAACGAATTAATTGCTGTTGTAAAATTTATTTCTTGCAATTTTTCTTTTGCAAAGTTAGATTGCAGCGAAGCAAATTTTAGTGTTTTATTTTTATCAATCTTGATTAAAAAATCTACAGTGCTATTGCACATGTTGCATACACCATCAAAGAAAACGATGTTTTGCATTAAGCCACTTTTAATTTTATTTTTTGTTTTTTAGCAACTGAAGTTGTTGCCATTTTTTTGCGAATGCGGCTTAAATGTTCGGGTGTAATTCGTAAGTACGAAGCAATCATATTTAACGAAACTCTTTCTAACAATTCTGCTCGTTCGCTAATTAATTTTTTGTAGCGTTGTTCGGGGCTCATGGTTTTTTCGGCAAGAATTGAATCCATTAATTCGATGTAACTTCTTTCAGCAATTAATCGTCCAAAGCGTTCACCAGCATGGTATTTATCGTACATTAAATAAACTGCTGGTCGGGGAATTGAAATCAATTCGCTTTCTTCCAAAGCCTGAAACAAAGTGGTAGAAGGCTTTTGTGTAGAGAAGCTAAAATAGTCAGTCAAAAAACGATTTTCATCAAAAAATTCACCCGTAATTTCTCTGCCTTCGGGTGTGAAATAATAGCAGCGCATCAATCCATTATTTACAAAATAAACATGCTTGCAAATTTCATCATGGTCTAAAATTATTTCGCCTTTTTTTACATTTCTGATAGTAAAAAATGAATTAAAATCTTCCCAACATTCAGCATTTAAAGGCAGAATGGAATCCATTACTTGTTTGATGGCATTTGTATTCATCTATGAATATTTAGAATTCAAAACTAAATAAGTTTTGGTGTATGAAGCAAATCTTTTTTTGTTACCATTTGTTTACCACAGAATAATTGAAATTGTTTTCTATTTTAATCTAACTTAAAAAGTAGTATTTTCGCACCTCTATTTTTAAATTAATAACTAAATAAATTATACATGAAAGAAGTATTTGTAGTGGCTGTAGCTCGTACGCCAGTTGGTGCTTTTGGTGGTTCATTAGCTTCATTAAATGCAGTGCAGTTAGGCAGTATAGCCATCAAGGCAGCAGTTGAACGTGCAGGCATTAAACCCGAAATGGTACAAGAAGTTTATTATGGTAATGTGGTAAGTGCTAATATTGGTCAGGCTCCAGTTACACAAGCCTTAATTGGCGCAGGTTTGCCCGATACAATTCCAGGTACAACTATTAATAAAGTATGTGCCAGTGGTATGAAAGCTATTATGTTGGCTGCACAAAGCATCATGACGGGTGCAAACGATATAGTAGTAGCAGGTGGTATGGAAAGTATGAGCAATATTCCATTTTATTTAGATAAAGCTCGTAATGGTTATAGAATGGGCAACGGAACTATCATTGATGGAATGATAAAAGATGGTTTATGGGATCCGTATGGCAATGTACACATGGGCAATTGTGGCGAAGTATGCGCTAAGCATTATAATTTTACTCGTGAACAACAAGATGCATTTGCTATTGAGAGTTATACAAGAGCTATCAATGCTACAAAAGCAGGCTATTTTAAAAATGAAATAGTACCTGTTGAAATTGCTGGTAAAGAACCAATAACAGTAACCGAAGACGAACAATTTAAAAAAGTTAAATTCGAAAAAGTACCACAATTAAAACCAGCGTTTCAAAAAGATGGAACAGTAACGGCTGCTAATGCTTCACCATTAAGCGATGGCGCTTCAGCTTTAGTTTTAATGAGTGCTGAAAAAGTAAAAGAATTAGGAGTAACGCCGATAGCGAAAATTAGAGGTTTTGCAGATGCAGCGCAAAAGCCTGAATGGTTTACTACTGCGCCTGCTAAGGCTGTTCCTTTAGCATTAAAAAATGCAGGTTTAACTTTGGCTGATGTTGATTTGCATGAAGTAAACGAAGCTTTTGCAGTAGTAGCCATGGCTAATGCAAAAGAGTTAGACATACCAATGGAAAAAATAAATATTTGGGGTGGTGCTATTGC
>JBEEMV010000164.1:0-7230 GCA_041192505.1 Bacteroidota bacterium | reverse complement strand
CTCAAAATCTGGAATGGGTAATTGTAGATTTTGTAAATATTGTAGTACATGTTTTCAAAAAAGATATTCGTGAGTTTTACAAATTAGAAGATTTGTGGAGCGATGCAGATAAAAAAACTTTCAAGTAAAATTACAGAATTAAATAAACGATTTATAAAAATGGCAAACGAGGGTACCACACCAACCGAAAACAAGGAAAACAATAAACCTGTTAATAATAGCAAACCCAACAACAACGAACCTTTTGACCCTATGGGCAAAAAACCAAAAGGCTTTAAATTTAATATTTATTGGATTTATGGTTTGCTAATTTTGGGGCTTGTTTCGTTGCAAATGTTTGGCATTAAAGCCACATCAAAAGAATTGGGCATGGATGAATTTATCAGAACTTATTTGCCCAAACATGATGTTGAAAAAATAGTGGTGGTAAACGAAAAAGAGGCCGAAGTTTATTTAACAAAAGAAGCTTTAAAAAAGCCCGAATACAAAGATTTGGTGCACAATCAATTTGGCAACGAATCTACAGGGCCACAATTCAAATTTAATATTGGTAAGCCCGAAGTATTTGAAAAAAAATTAGAAGAAGCCATGAAAGAATGGCCTGCCGAACAACGTGTACCTACCGAATATGCCGATAAAGCAAATATGCTGGAAGCCTTATTAAACTGGTTACCGATGATAGTTTTATTAGGTTTTATGTTTATGATGTTTTTTAGAAAAAGTGGTGGCATAGGCGGTGGCAACGGCCCAGGCAATATTTTTAATATTGGTAGAAGCAAAGCCACATTATTTGATAAAGATGAAAAAATTAAAATCACATTTGATGATGTAGCAGGATTGGATGAAGCAAAAGAAGAAGTAAATGAAATAGTAGATTTTTTAAAAAATCCAAAAAAATATACCAAGTTGGGTGGTAAAATACCTAAAGGTGCATTGTTGATTGGACCTCCAGGAACTGGTAAAACCTTGTTGGCTAAAGCCGTAGCTGGCGAAGCGCAAGTTCCGTTTTTCTCTATCAGTGGTTCTGATTTTGTTGAAATGTTTGTGGGCGTTGGTGCAAGCCGTGTTCGTGATTTATTTCGTCAAGCAAAAGAAAAATCACCATGTATTATTTTTATTGATGAAATAGATGCCATAGGCAGAGCCCGTGGAAAAGGCATGGTACAAAATAATGATGAACGTGAAAATACTTTGAATCAATTATTGGTTGAAATGGATGGCTTTGGGACTGATGTAGCCGTAATATTATTAGCCGCTACCAATCGCCCCGATGTATTAGACTCAGCATTAATGCGCCCGGGTAGATTTGATAGACAAATAAGCGTAGACAAGCCAGATGTAAAAGGCAGAGAAGCTATTTTTAGTGTTCATTTAAAAGCTAAAACATTAGAAGCCGATGTAGATGCTCAAAAATTGGCCACACAAACACCTGGGTTTGCTGGTGCCGAAATTGCTAATGTGTGTAATGAAGCTGCTTTGATAGCTGCCAGAAAAGGTAAAGATAAAATTGATATGAAAGATTTTCAAGATGCCATTGATAGAACAATTGGCGGATTGGAAAAGAAAAATAAAATTATTTCTCCCGAAGAAAAAAAGATTGTGGCGTATCACGAGGCTGGTCATGCAGTATGCGGTTGGTTTTTAGAACATGCCGATCCATTAGTAAAAGTAACAATTGTACCCCGTGGTGTTGCAGCATTAGGCTATGCGCAATATTTACCCAAAGAACAATATTTGTATACCATCTAACAATTAACCGATACCATGTGTATGACGCTAGGTGGTAGAGCAGCCGAAAGTATTGTGTTTGGTAAAATAAGTACTGGCGCACAAAGCGATTTGCAACATATTACAAAAATGTCGTACAGCATGGTGGCACATTATGGCATGAATAGTCGTGTGGGTAATGTTTCATTTTACGACCCAAATAATGAATATGGTTTTCAAAAACCATACTCGGAACATACAGCACAAATGATTGATGAAGAGGTTAGAAAAATGATTGATGAAGCTTTTCAAACTACTGTAAAATTATTAACCGAAAAACGTGATCAATTAGAATTAATAGCGCAGGAATTATTAAGCAAAGAAGTTTTGTTTCAGGCAGATTTAGAAAGATTAATTGGCAAGCGCCCTTATGATATTAAAAGCTTTGCACAATTAAATGAAGAGGCAGCCGCCGAAGCAGCAGCAAAGGCAAAAGCTAAAGAAGCCGAAGCAACAATACATAATACGCCAACATCCGAAGCTGCTCCGTTGAATTAGGATTAAATAAAATCATTAAAAAAGCCGTTCAGATTTAATCTGAACGGCTTTTTTATTTCTTCAAAGAAAAACTTATTTTTTCTCGTTTGATGGAGCTGGTGCAGCAGGTTTAGTTTCTGTTGAACCACCTTTTTTGCAACAAGATTTTCCTTCAGAAGCGCCTTTTTTGCAACAAGCACCACCTTTAGTACATTCGTGTTTTGCACCTTTTGCATCTTTATCGCAAGCATTAGCTACTAATGATGAAGAAGCTAAGAACAATGCGAAAGCTGATAATAACAATGTTTTTTTCATGATAAATATTAAATTTTGAATTGTAAATTTATAGAACAAATATGTATTAAACAAGTTTTGCTAATACGGTTTTATTTCCTTTAGCAACTTGGTTTAGTGCTACCTCTATTTTTGTGCCAATTGGAAAAAAAATATCAACCCTACTGCCAAATTTTATAAAGCCAAAATCGTTGCCATGTATTACTTTATCGCCTGGTTTTACATAGCAAATAATTCTTTTGGCCAATGCGCCAGCAATTTGTCGCATTAATATTTCTGTTTTTCCATTGCTAATTACAACCGTGTTTCTTTCGTTTTCGGTTGATGATTTTGGATGCCAAGCCACCAAATATTTGCCTTCGTGATATTGTACATATTTTACTTCGCCGCCTATTGCACAGCGGTTTACATGTACATTGGCTGGCGACATAAATATAGAAACTTGCAATCTTTTATCTTTAAAATATTCGGGTTCAAATACTTCTTCAATCACCACCACTTTACCATCGCATGGCGATACTACATAATTTTCGGGTACATCAACCGTACGGGTTGGATTGCGAAAAAAAGATGAAATGGCTAACCAAATAATTACCGAAACTGAAGCAATGATGCATCTTGTATAATTATCATGTATTAAAAATTTAAACAATAATAAATTGATAATTGCTAAAATGATAAACAATCCTGCTACTTCTTTTCTGCCTTCTTTGTGTATGTAATTCATTAATTGAAATGGATTAAATAAAAATTTAAAAACCGAAAGTACACTTTTACGTCAAATTGAAAAATAAAATGTGATAGTAAAATTTGCGGCTTATCGTTTTTTTATATTTTTGTATTCTTCTGAAATCAAAATAGTCATACTATTTCAGTTTCGGTTTATATATATTTTATTTAAAAAAACTTAATAAACAACAATCATCTTACATGGATATAATTTCAATAGTGTTATTAGTAGCAGGGGCTGTGGTAGGTATAGGCGTAGGTATTTTTGCAGGCAAATCAATTTTTTCAAAATCATTTAATGCGCAAAAAGAACAAGCCGAAAAAGAAGCAACTTTAATTTTAGAAAATGCTAAAAAGGAATCGGAAAATTTAAAGAAAGAAAAATTGTTGGAAGCCAAAGAAAAATTTCAGCAAACAAAATTAGAGCAAGAAAAAGAAATTCAACAAAAATTAAACAAAGCTGATGAACGTGAAAGAACGTTGAAACAAAAAGAACAATCATTTAGCCAAAAGATTGAAAATGCTACCAAAAAAGAACAAGAATTAGATGTTTTAAAAGATACCATGAAGCATCAATTAGAATTGGTAAATGAAAAGAAAAGCCAATTAGATAAATCGCACGAAAGCATGGTTAAAACTTTAGAAAAAGCAGCAGGAATGAGCGCTGTAGATGCTAAAGCACAATTAATGGAATCGCTAACCAGCGAAGCAAAATCGGCCGCATCATCGCATATAAAAATTATAATGGATGAAGCTAAATTAACGGCAAATAAAGAAGCGAAAAAAATCATTATTCAAACTATTCAACGCACCGCACAAGAACATGCCATTGAAAATTCGGTTAGCACTTTTCAATTAGAAGGCGATGATATGAAAGGGCAAATTATTGGTAGAGAAGGCAGAAATATTAGAGCTTTAGAAGCTGCAACAGGTGTTGAATTTATTGTAGATGATACGCCTGATACGATTATTCTTTCATGCTTCGACCCCATTAGAAGAGAGATTGCACGATTAAGTTTACAACGATTAGTTTCTGATGGTCGTATTCATCCAGCTCGTATTGAAGAAGTGGTTGAAAAAACTAAAAAACAATTTGAAGACCAAGTGGTTGAAATAGGCGAACGTACTTGTATTGAATTAGGTATTCATGGTTTACATCCCGAATTGATTAGAATGGTGGGCAGAATGCGTTACCGTTCATCATACGGACAAAATTTATTACACCATAGTAAAGAAGTAGCAAACATGTGTGCTGTGATGGCGGCTGAATTGGGCTTAAATCCGAAGTTAGCAAAACGTGCAGGTTTATTACACGATATTGGTAAAGTGCCGGATATTGAACAAGAATTATCGCATGCATTGTTAGGTGCAAAATTAGCTGAACAATACAATGAACATCCAAGTATTGTAAATGCCATTGGTGCTCATCATGATGAAATGGAAATGAAATTTGTTATTTCACCCATCATACAAATTTGCGATAGCATAAGCGGCGCAAGACCAGGTGCACGACGTGATACCTATAATCAATACTTACAACGAATTAAAGATTTAGAAAACTTAGCGATGAGTTTTGATGGTGTTGAAAAAGCATTTGCCGTACAAGCCGGTAGAGAACTTCGTGTAATTGTAGAAGCGGCAAAAATTGATGATAAATTAGCCGAACAATTAAGTTTTGATATGAGTCAAAAGATAATGAACGAAATGCAATATCCTGGGCAAATACGAGTAACAGTAATTAGAGAAACCAGAGCTGTGAACATTGCCAGATAAAATTTATCGTATAAAAAAAGGCTGCAACTTTTATTAAGTGCAGCCTTTTTTATTTTTAGAATTACAATAATTATTCTCTAACTAATTTTTGTGTATTCGCCAAAGCGCCATTAACATAGGTTTGAACAAAATAAATGCCTTGATTTATCTGTACATTATCAGCCAACACTACATTTTTACCGCTTGGTAAATTTTTATTGAATAATGTTTTTACTTGCTGCCCTAGTACATTTACTAATTCAATTTTTATTGCTGCATCGGTTGATAAATAAAACGGAATTACCAAATTATTTTGAGCCGATGGATTTGGATAAATGCTTTCAAATTTATTTTCAGATGAATGAATAGCAGCCATTCCAGTAGCATTTTTTACACGAAATAAAACTGTTACATCATGCACTAAATCATAATCTACATGATGCTCACTACCACGAAATGCATTGATATAAGCCCTATCACGAACTTGGTTTATGTTGGGTGTCCAACTAAAATTTCCGCTTGCATTACCAGCTCCGTTTGTAGCTGTAAATGTTGAAGCATTGGCTTCTTTAAATGTTTCGCCTTCGGCT
Organism: Bacteroidota bacterium; assembly: GCA_041192505.1. Classification (GTDB taxonomy): domain Bacteria; phylum Bacteroidota; class Bacteroidia; order Chitinophagales; family CAIODY01; genus CAIODY01. The sequence continues at coordinate 1,621 of JBEEMV010000164.1, read as the reverse complement.
GTTATACTTACAAAATCATTATCGGCATCATTAGCTGCAATTGAAACTGTTAAAGCTTGATTGGCATAACAATCTACATACAATCTGCCATTGGTGCCAGTTACAACGCCAGTAGCATTAATAGCCATACGGAAAGTATTAGAGGGATCATCTTGAACAATAATTTGCATATCTCTTCTTATTTCGCCAATCTTAATTCCATTTTTAAATTCGCTTACTAAAAATGAAGCTACAAAATGCCCAATGGTATCGGGCATCCAAGTAATTGCACCAGTTACCGAATCAAGGGTAAAAGGCATTAAAGCATTGCCTCTAGGAATAGAATAGCCTGCCACCACAATACCCGAAGCACCTAATGGCGTAACTAATTGCCATGCTATTGAATCGCCATCGGCATCGTAAGGCAAAGGATTATAATACCAAGGCCAATTTTTTTGCGCCAATGTAACAGGCGGATTTAAAAATTCGGGTGTCGAGTTTCCACCACTACTATCAATAGTTAAAATGGTTTGTAAAAATAATGATTCACCTATTGGGTTCGACATATTAATGATGGCAGCATTTCTACAACAATTATTATAATTAATTAAAAATTTACCAGCCGATGGAAACAGCATAGTATCAATATAATGATACACTTCGGTGCCATTTAAAAAATAGGCGCCTGAATCTTTAGCAACTGAATGCATTGCAATAGGGATCCACGTTCCCATCGAGTCGATAGAGAAATTAAAATATTCGGTAGGATATACCGGAATGCCATCTGTATCACGATAAACGGTTAACAACATTTCGTATTTAAACGAATCAATTCTTTTAGCCGTGATTTGACCACCCATTAAATGCGATGCAAATAATGGTGAAGTGGAAATCAATAAAACGATAATGAGTAAAATTCTTTTCATGATTAAATAAGGTTTAAAATGAATATCAAACCTACATATTATTTTTCATATTTAAAAAATAAATTTATTTATTTGTCGTTAGGCTTTTTCATTCACATTTTTTTTATTGGTTAATCACCCGTTCATCATTATTTACAATTACTTTTGTTCCATTATAAAAATATTCTCTTCAGTTTTAAAAAATAATTCATGTTAAAATTTATTGTTTCTCTATCAGTTGTATGTGGTGTTGTATTTACATCAATGGCACAAGATATTACCCTTAAAGCTAACAAGGATAATACTTTGCCAAAGTTAAATACATACAAAAAAATGGATTATTTTCATCTTGAAGCTTCGTGGCTTACACTGCTTGATAAACCTGATAGTGTAAAAGTAAAACCGTTGTCGCATAGCTTTAGTGCTTATTTAAGCTACCCTATGCAAATTGGTAAATCGCATTTTAATTTCACACCCGGTATTGGTATATCGGTTGATAATATTTATACAAATAGTAAAGTAAAATTAGATACCGCTAGCAAATTGTATCTATCGCCAATTGCATCAGGCATTAGTTATAAAATGAATAAACAAACGTATGGTTATTTAACTGCACCTATTACTTTAAACTACTTTTCGAACAATGATAAAAATGGTAAGGCTTGGAAAGCTTCATTGGGCTTACGATTTAATATGCTTGTAAATAGCCATACCAAATATAAAGGCAACGATGATAA
>JBEEMV010000163.1:0-3706 GCA_041192505.1 Bacteroidota bacterium | reverse complement strand
TTTGAAATTAATTTTTAATATGTTGTTGAGTAAAATAAAATTTGTAATTTTGAATACTAAATGGAAAGTAATTACGCCCATACCAACCCCGAAAATAATATAGCCGCCGAATCGGTAGCTAATTATCAAAAGCAAAATGTTGATGATAATCATCAATTAGAAGATGCTTTGCAGCGTTCAGATATGGAAAAATTTCAGTTTTTGATGAAGTTAGTTAAAACTCAACGAATGATGCAAAAAATGAGCATCAGCCACAAGCCTTAATTTATTTATGGATATATTAGATGAGGATATTTTATCCATGTGGTTTTATCTGGATAAACACAAGGTTAAATACATTATGATTGGCGGCTTTGCTACTAACCTACATGGGTTTCAGCGTTATACTGGCGATTGTGATGTATGGCTAAAAGACACTTTAGGAAATAGAAAAAATTTAAGAATTGCTTTGCATGAATATGGCTTACCTGATATGGAATCGTTGGAAACATTAGATTTTGTGCCTAGTTGGTCGAGCATCATGTTGATAGATGGATATGAATTAGATATACTTACTGAAGTAAAAGGGTTAGAAAATATTCCATTTGATGAATGCCTCGATTTGGCTTCAATTGCAGAATTAAATGGTGTTAAAGTTCCATTTTTACATATCAATCATTTAATTGCAAGTAAAGAAGCCACAGCCCGACCAAAAGATTTAATTGATATAATTGAATTAGAAAAAATAAGAAATTATAGGAATAAAAAATAGGGCGATTTGAATTCAATCAGAGGCTTTATTCAAATATAATTCATATATTTTATTATCACTTCTTAATTCTTTTAAAATTAATTCTGTTCCGTTTTTCGAAAAAATCATTTGATAAATTCCATCATCTATTATACTCGAAGTTTTTGTTTTGTTTGTGATTAAAAGTTTGCTTAATGTATAATCGGCTCTGTATAAAAAAGTTTCAGATTGATAAATATATTCACCATTTAATGCATTAAATTTTATTATTGGACAAACATTGTAAGACATACCACCGCCATTAAATTCAGAATGACACATTACCCATTTACCAAATACAGACGGACTTGTTGTTATAGCTTGTTCTTTAGGTATTAAATTATTAGATAATTTATTTTTGTTTTGGCAAGCAAAAAATGAAAATAGAAAAAGCAGTAAAAATATTTTTTGCATAAAATGATTTTTATTGTGAAGTGAAACTAATCATTTTATTAAACGAAGCAAAAACTTTTTTGGAATTGTATATTATGTGTATTTTCTATTTCAACGTATTCAAAACCTGCATTAATTCGGCTTCGGTTTTATATTTTACATCACGGGCTTTGCTGCCATTATTAGGGCCTACAATTCCTGCGGCTTCTAATTGATCCATTATTCTACCTGCTCGGTTATAGCCTAATTTCATACGGCGCTGAATTAATGAAGTAGAACCTTGCTGATGTTGCACAATTATTTTTGCAGCTTCTTCAAAAAATTCATCTCGTTCGCCACCCAAATCAATATCCCCTTTGGTAGGGTCATTTGGGTCTTCGTATTCTGGCAAATAATGCGCTGTTGGGTATCCTTGTTGGCGGCTAATATGCTCTGTAATTTTTTCAATTTCGGGCGTATCACAAAAAGCACATTGTACACGAATTAATTCGCCACCATTCGAAATTAGCATATCGCCTTTACCAATTAATTGCTCGGCACCGCCAGTATCTAAAATAGTTCGGCTATCAATTTTTGATGAAACTTTAAATGCAATACGAGCAGGGAAATTGGCTTTAATTGTTCCTGTAATAATATTTACTGATGGGCGTTGAGTAGCTAAAATTAAATGAATGCCCACAGCCCTTGCCAACTGTGCAATACGAGCAATCGGCATTTCAACTTCTTTTCCTGCTGTCATAATTAAATCAGCAAATTCATCAATTACTACAACAATAAAAGGCAAAAATTCATGCCCTTTATCTGGGTTTAATCTTCTATCAATAAACTTCTGATTGTACTCTTTTAAATTTCTACAAGTAGCTTCTTTCAGTAAATCATATCGTCTATCCATTTCGATACAAAGCGAATTTAAAGTAGCTACCACTTTTTTTGTATCGGTAATAATTGGGTCTTCTTCATAAGGCATTTTTGCCAAAAAATGTTTTTCAATTATTTTATAAATACTCAACTCTACTTTCTTTGGATCAACCATTACAAATTTTAATTGCGATGGATGTTTTTTGTATAACAAAGAAACCAGAATGGCATTTAATCCCACCGACTTACCTTGCCCTGTAGCCCCTGCTACCAATACATGTGGCATTTTAGCTAAATCAACAATAATGTTTTCGTTGGCAATATTTTTACCTAATGCAATAGGCAAATCCATTTGTGCATTCTGAAATTTTTCGCTGCTTAGTAAACTACGCATCGAAACCAATTCTTTTTTAATATTTGGCACTTCAATACCAATAGTTCCTTTGCCTGGAATGGGGGCAATAATACGAATACCTAATGCACTTAAACTTAATGCAATATCATCTTCTAAATTTTTAATTTTAGAAATACGAACACCTGCTGCTGGCACAATTTCATACAAGGTTACGGTTGGTCCTATCGTTGCTTTTATTTTATCAATTTCAATTCCGTAATTGCGAAGCGTAGTTACAATCTGATTTTTATTTTGTTCTAATTCATCTTTGGTTACACTTGTACTTTCCATTCCATAATCTTGCAATAAATCTAAAGTTGGAAATTTGTAATGCGATAAATCTAAAGTGGGATCGTATTTTTCAGTAATGCCAATAGTGCTTCTTGTTTCGCCTTTAGGTTCATCAATTGGCGCTACAATATTTAATGCTACAGGTTCTACGACTGCTATTGGTTCTTCAATTTCTAATTCGGGAATAGCTGCTTCTGCTGTTTTTTTAGCAGCTTTTTCTGGTGGCTCAATTGTATTTAATTCAAATTCAACATCGCCCGAATTAGGCTTAAATAAAGGTTCTTGTGATAATGATGGAATAATTTCGGGTTCAAAAATTTCTATATTTTGTTGCGATGTTTTTACATCATCAAAAATTGCTTCGGCTTCATTTTTTAAACTATTATCAAAAATAAAATTGTTTTGTGATTCATCCATTTCATCTTTTTTATTAAATGAAAAAGGATTAACGGCTGGCATTTTTACATTAAAATTTAGATTATAAATTACCGTTAAAAATATTAAAAGTGTGATGATTAAATTTAAGGCTGTACCCATTGTGCCTACAAATCCATTCGTCCAAAAGTTGATGGCATCGCCCATTGCACCGCCAAACGGAAATGGATTTTTTGCCAATACAAAACTTAATGCTGCCGCAATCCACACTATTCCGAATAAACTGAATTGAAGAATTTTTACAACAGGAAAAACATTTTTACGGGTTAATAAATTAAACCCCGAAGTGAAAAATATTAGCACAAAAGCAAACGAAGCAATACCTGGCCCATTGAAAAAAAACTGATGCGAAATAATAGCACCTAATCTACCCAAACGGTTTGCAACTTCAATTTCTTTTGAAGCAAAAAGTAAATGCCAATTAAATTGAAAAACATTGGATTGATCAACCTTCCAAGTTGATAAATACGAAGCGAATGCAATGCCTAAAAACGCACTGCATAAAATAAAAAACAAGCCTAATATTTTAGGAAATCTGCCATCGGTAAAAAAATTACGAACAGACA
>JBEEMV010000162.1:0-3728 GCA_041192505.1 Bacteroidota bacterium | reverse complement strand
TACTAAGCAGCAATAGTCCGAAACAATTTTGGGCAATTGCTGCTTTTTTTGTTGATTTACATTTCAAATATATAGTAATGAAAAAAGCAATTTTGTGTATCGCATTTTTTTCGATAACAATTATTTTAATGGCACAAAACCAACCTGTAAAAACCAGTGGTAAAGCGCCTTTGAAATCTAAAATGAATTTTGCTGATAGTACTTTAAAAGATTACGACCCAAAGATTATGAATATCAGTGAGTCGCCATTGCCATCGGCTGAATATGGCAATAAAAAACAAATTTTGAATAAACGCAGAGCCGAACTCAAAAAAAAAAGCATCATCAATGTTGGTTCAGAAAGAATAAAATCGACACTACCAGCACCCAATCTTATTAAAGGATTTACTGCAAATACGGGCAACTCGGTTCCGTTAGATAATGATATTGCAGTTTCAAATGGTGGCTTTGTAATTAGTGTAGTAAACTCAAACATACGCTGCTACGATGATACAGGCACTTTAATTTTTTCGAAATCATTAAAAACTTTAGATTCTGTAATTCAAACTTTTACCTACATTTCTGACCCACGTATAATTTACGACCCAATAAAAGATAGATTTATTTTGGTTTGTTTTACTGGAAATTTGAGTACCACTAATAAAATTATTGTTGGCTTTTCTTCTACAAATGACCCATCGAACGATTGGAATTTTTATTTACTAAATGGCAATAGTTTTAACGATTCAACATGGAGCGATTACCCAATTATAGCCATTAACAACAGTGATTTATTTATCACATTTAATCAAGTAAAAGATAATGTAAATTGGCAAGTTGGTTTTAAGCAATCTGTAATTTGGCAGATAGATAAAGAAAAAGGATACAATGCAGATACATTAAAATATGATTTGTGGAGCAACTTAAATTTGAATGGAAAAAACTACAGAAATATTTGCCCTGCAAAATATCAAGATACGCCAATGCCTGATGATATGTACTTTGTATCGCTTCGTAATGTTGACCTTAGCAACGATAGTATTTTTCTTTTTCACATTACAAATAGCTACAAATCGGGCAATGCACAAATCACATCAAAAGTTTTAAAATCAAATAATCCTTATGGATTTCCGCCTAATCCGAAACAAAAAAATGGTCAGTATTTAATGACAAATGATGGAAGAATTTTAGCTGCCATTAATTATGATAACAATATTTATTTTGGCGCCAATTCAGTAAATCCAACTTACCTAAATGCAGGTGTGTATTTAGGTACAGTTAAAAATGTAAACACTACACCAAGTGTTACAGGGCAAGTATTTTCGAGCAATACAATGGAATACGGCTATCCAAGTATGGCAGCCGTTGGCATAAAAAGTAGCTATGGTATTATTTATAATATCAATCATATTGTATCAGATAGTTTTGCTGGTGTAAGCACTTTGTATCAGGATATGAATGGAAAATTTTCATCCTTAATTCGAATAAAAGATGGCAATTCATCCATCAATGTATTAACCGATTCAACCGAGCGTTGGGGCGATTACAGCGGCATACAGCGCAAATACAACGACCCATGTTTAGCTTACTCAGCAGGCACATATATTTTTGGAAGTAATTTACGAACTTGGGTACAAATGAGTAAATCGTGCAACATAAATGCAGGTATTTTTTCTGAAAACAGAAAATTATTTCATACCGAAATTTATCCTAATCCTGCCAGCGAAAGATTTATTGTTGAATTTGAAATGACCGAAAAAAAATGGCTTTCATTTTATCTACAATCAATTGATGGGAAATTCTCGAAACTATTGTTGATGCATGCTTGTAAGGCTGGCACCAACAGGTTTTCGATAAGCACCGATGATTTAAGTAATGGCATTTATATTTTGCAAGCAATTACAAATACTGGCGAAAATATATTTGCTAAAAAAATTGTTATTGCTAAGTAATTTCGAGAAGTAATTTTTTTTTCTTTCTTTCGTTGTTGCAATGATGAAGCACACAATCAAATTTTTTATTGTTTCTATTTTACTAATAGCATTTTTTAGTGCTTGTAAAAAAGATAAATTTTTTAGTGGAACACCAACTATAAATTTCTCAACTGATACCTTATCATTCGATACAGTATTTACAACTATTGGTTCAACCACAGGATATTTTAAAATTTATAACCCCTATAATCAACGATTAAAAATTAATAGCATTGTACTCGAAGGTGGCTCAGCATCCATGTTTCGACTAAATATTGATGGTGTTTCAACTAATTCGGCTACTGATATTGAAATGGAAGCACACGATAGTATTTATGTATTTGTGGCTGTAACTGTTAATCCAAATAATGCCAATAATCCAATGGTGGTTTATGATAGAGTTAAAATAAATACCAATAATAATTCGCAACAAGTGGTGTTGCAGGCTTATGGGCAAGATGTGTATCTGCATAAACAAAAACATGATTTGTTTAATCAATTAGATACATTTCATGTGGGGGTTACTGAAATTTGGAAAAATGATAAACCGCATTTGGTATTTGGGATTGGCGTAGTAGATAAAAATTCGAACCTTACCATACAACAAGGAGCAAAAATTTATTTACACAAAAATTCATATTTGTATGTGTATGGTGGTTTATCAGCATTGGGTACAAAGACTGATAGCATTGTGTTTCAGGGCGATAGATTAGAGCATTATTATGATGAATTGCCAGGGCAATGGGGTGGTTTGGTTTTTATTCGTGGCTGCCAACCATGTTCATTAAAACATTGTATTATTAAAAATGGAAATGATGGCATTATTGCTGGTTCAAGCTCTTCATCAACTGCTTCAGATTATAATACTTTAAATAAACCGCAAATAAGTTTAGACAAATGCTTAATAAAAAATTGTGAAGAAAGTGCTGTGTTTAGTTTCTTGGCTGATATTACAGCCACTAATTGTGTGTTTTTTAATTGCAATAAAAATGTATTGCAATTGCTATTTGGCGGCACAAATAAATTTACTAATTGTACGATTGCAAATTTTACAAGCAGCAATATTCAGCATAATGATGCCACGTTAAGAATAAGTAATTGGGCTGCATTTGGCTCTACAGCTATCTTAGCGCCTGTTGATGCAAATTTTACCAATTGTATAGTTTATGGAACTATTGATAAGAATAAAGAAATTGTGATAGACCAAGATCAAGGCGTAGGAGTAACCTATAATTATGTATTTGAAAATTGTATGTTGCGAACTGATATTGCCACTACATCGGCACCAACACACTTTATTAATTGTATGGTAAACAACGATCCTTTATTTAAATCAAATTATGCTGATATGCATTTGCTTATCAATTCGCCAGCAATTGATGCTGGTAAAACTGTAAGTATAATAGATGATGCAGATGATTATAATCGTAATGGTTTGCCAGATATTGGTGCTTATGAATTTCATTAATAGTTACTTCAATAATATCACATCGCCTTTATAAAATTCTTTTTGTTGGGTGGTAGGGTTGATAAACGAAACAAAAAACACATAAGCGCCTACTTCTTGCAAAGAGCCGTTGAATGTGCCATCCCAAGCGGTGCTGAATAATGTAGTTGAAAATACTTTTTGCCCAAGGCGATTATAGATTTTAAAATCGTATTGTTGGGGTTCAATATCACAAGCCATAATGGGTTTAAACGTTTCATCAATGCCATCATTATTGGGCGTAAATGAATTAGGAAATAACACTTTACAATCGCAATCAATAAAATTTA
>JBEEMV010000161.1:0-2799 GCA_041192505.1 Bacteroidota bacterium | reverse complement strand
ATTTTAGCATCTATATTAAAAGATGCTGCAATGGTAATTAATTGCTGTGCAATGGCTTGTGGTACGTACATTTCAAGCCTATGCCCCATATTAAATACTTGATACATTTCTTTCCAATCGGTTTTACTTTGTTGTTGAATTAATTTGAAAACTGGCGGTGGTGTAAACAAATTATCTTTTATAATATGAAGATTATTTACAAAATGTAAAACCTTAGTTTGACCGCCGCCGCTACAATGCACCATGCCATGAATATCTTTTCTATCAACGGTTTCAAATATTCTTTTCACCAATGGTAAATATGTTCTTGTTGGCGATAATAATAATTTCCCTACCGTAATTTTTGTTTCAGGTTCAATATCAGTTAATCTGCAATTGCCTGTAAATCGTACACTTTCGGGTAGCATTGGGTCATAACTTTCAGGAAATGCATTTTCGTAAAACTTGCTCATCACATCGTGCCTTGCTGATGTAATGCCATTACTACCAATGCCGCTATTGTATTCCGTTTCGTATGTTGTTTGCCCAAATGATTCAAAGCCTACAATCACATCATCGGCTTTAATATTTGCATTATCAATTACATCGCTTCTTTTCATTCGGCAAGTAATTGTGCCATCAATAATCATGGTTCTTACTAAATCGCCTACATCAGCAGTTTCGCCACCCATAAAATGAATTTTTACGCCATGGGTTTTCATGGTTTCAAAAAAATCTGCACTGCCATTAATTACAGCCGCCAAAATAGTTCCATCAATATGACTTTTATTTCTACCAATGGTTGATGTAAAACACATATCATCCGTAGCTCCTACACAAATCAAATCATCTGTATTCATCACAATAGCATCCTGCGAAATATTTTTCCAAACAGAAATATCGCCTGTTTCTTTATAATACAAATAACTTAAAATGCTTTTTGTACCAGCACCATCAGCATGACTTATCAAGCAATAATTTTCGTCATGGGTAATATAATCGGGATAGATTTTGCAAAATGATTGAGGGAAAATTCCTTTATCTAAATTTTTTATTGCTGCATGTACTTCTTCTTTTGTGGCACTTACACCACGGGCATTATATTTTTCGGATACTGATTGAACGATTGACATAAAATTAATTTGTAAGCAAAGTTAAGCCTTAAAAAATAATGTCGATAAATATTTGGCAAAGAGGTTAAAAAATGAATTTTTGAAATAAAATTTTGTGATACTGAATTTACCATAACAAAAGATTATGCATTGAAATTGCAAAATAAATTAGCTGGGTTTAAAACGATTTCAAAAACTAAAAAAATATTATTTTTATCTATGGTAAGTACATTTGGAATTACTCAAAATGTACATTCGAAAAGTACTGTTCAGAATGAGTTGATTTTAAATGATTTGTTTTCTAATGCTTGACGGTATTGAATAGTACTATTTTTTTTGCTTACATTTTTATAAATAGTTGTCGGAATCTCATTTTTTTTACCACATTCCGACAACAATTATTTTGAATTATATTTTTTAGATGATTAATTTATTGGTGGGCATTTTAATATTATACTCATTTAATAAACAAATTGTATTTTCGTAATTCTAAAAAACAATCACATGAATTTTACCAAACATTTTTTCGCAGTAATTTCGATTACAATTTTTCTTTTTTCTTGTACCCAAAAAAATAAAGAAGCGGCGCAAATGCCCGACCCATTAGCATCGCACATTGATAGCACTTTAAATGCTGGTGATAATTTTTGGCGATATGCCAACAATGGTTGGTTCAAGCAACATCCAATTATTGCATCTGAAAATAGTAATGGAATTTGGCGCACTATTCAAGACACTATTAATGCGCAAGTGTTGGAAGTTTGTACAACATCAATGAATGAAAAAAGTGAAGTGGGCAGCAACAAACAAAAGATTGGTGATTTTTATTTTAGTGGAATGGATACCACAAACATTGATAAACAAGGCATTTCGCCCATTGCTGATGAATTGAAAAAGATTGATGACATCAAATCTATCAACGATTTAGTTGCTGTTATGGCGCATTTGCAAAGCATTGGCGCTGGCGTTGGTTTTAGTTATGGCGTTGGTCGTGATGATAAAATCAGCAGCAAATATGCGGTGCAATTGTGGCAAGGCGGATTGGGTTTGCCTGATAGAGATTATTATTTTGAAAATGATGCTCGTACAAAAATGATTCGTGCAGAGTATTTAAAGTACATGACGAACATGCTGACGATGACTAAAATTGCTGATGCTGAAAAATCTGCAAAAGAAATTGTGAGCTTAGAAACTGCATTGGCAAAGGCTTCACGAAAATTGGAAAATTTAAGAGACCCTTATAAAAATTACAACAAGCTCACGATTGCAAAAGTGAATGCCATGACGCCATCGTTTAAATGGAATGAATTTGCCACTGCTTTTGGTTTGAAAAATGTTGACACAATGATTGTTGGTCAGCCAGAATTTGTAACTGCATTTGAAAATGCGTTGCATCAATTTCCTCTTTCTGTTTGGCAAAATTATTTCAAATTTCATTTAGTGAATGAATATGCTCCTTATTTATCATCAAATTTCGAGAAAGAAAACTTCCATTTCTTCTCACAAATATTTGGTGGTGTGAAAGAACAAAAGCCTCGTTGGAAAAGAGTTGTGGAAAACACCGATGGTTTGTTAGGCGAATTAATTGGGCAAGTGTATGTGAAAGAATATTTGCCTGCTGGCGCAAAAGAAAAAATTACGGAGATTGGAAAAGCCATTGCTGAAGTTTATGCCGAACACATCAAAGCGTTGGATTGGATGAGCGATA
>JBEEMV010000160.1:0-9802 GCA_041192505.1 Bacteroidota bacterium | reverse complement strand
GCAATTTACATGTTCGTTAAATGGCGATATTTCGCCATAAGAATAAAATCCTGTCAATAAAGTTTCATCGCCAAATACTTCTTTCACTGCCTCTACTTCTTCATCAATTCTGGTATCTAATATTATTTTTCTGCCTACGCAACTTATTAGTAATGCTAATTTTGGTTTTCTAATTTCATTTGCTTTAATTGATTGAAAAGCTGCTGTGCTGGCTGCTTCTATTAGTTTATCAAAATTCGCTTTCATAAATCGTACTTTCGAACCAATGGGTACATCGCCTGCAAACGTCATTGTTTTGGTTACATTATCAATTGATAAAATAGTTCGTACTACAGGTTCAGAAGTGTTGGGAAGCGTTACAGCCAAAGGAAATAATAATGCCGAGCCTGGCAATTCATCTGCATATTTTCCTAAATAGGTTTTGTATAAATCTAAAGCATTGTTGTTATCAATTTCACTTAGTTTATTATTGATAGATTGAGTAATTATTTTTTCGGTTCCAAACATTTCCCAACCACCTAATGTACCATGTGTTATTTCAATATCATTACCATAAAAACCAATGGCGGCTATTGTACCAATGGATGGTACATCATTACAGCCAACCAATGTAAAATTAAAATCTTTACCATCGCCAGCTAATCCGCCAGTAACGGGTATTTTATGTTCAATTACTTTATTTATTCCTTCTACTAATTGGCTACCATTTACCAATCCACCATCCGATAATATTAAAATATGAGCTAGTGTTTCTTTATCTAATTTATTGATTAATGCAATACCAGCCTCTACACTGTTTTCAAAATTTTCTATATTAATAGTAGCTGTTTTTATTTTTGTTTTTTCAAATTCTAAAACAGAAATACTAATGGTATCATCAAATACTTCATCGCCATATATTTCGCCAGCGGTAGAACATACAGCAATATTAGCTGATGGATATTTTGTTTTTAATTGATGAAAAATAGCTGAATCTTGCAATATTTTTTTTGCGCCAAAACCTAATACGAGATTTACATTTGATGAATTAATTTCATCACTATTAGGGTGTTGAATAAATTGTTGATTGCGAAATGATAGCAATGCCGACTTCATATTAAAATAATTTTTTGTATGCAACAAATCTATGCAAGTAGGCTACAATAAAAATGAGTATATCGACTGAAAAGCGTAAGTAAATTAACCTATTTGTTAAAAAACACTACAAGGAATTTTTGCTCTAAACCTTTGTTTATCCTTGTTTAAAGTATATTGGAAAGAAAGCTCGATACCGCCTTGAGCAATAGTTGCACGGGTTAATTTGGATAAATTAACATCGTAGTTTAAATAAGTTTTATAGTTGTTTTTTGCATAGCCTATTATTGGTATTACAGCATCTTTATATCTGTACATCAATCCAAAATAAACATATTGATGATACAAACTTGAATGCGTTAAATTATATCCACCAATTACGCTCAATACCTTTTCAGTAGCTTTTTTTTGATAAGAAAAATAAAGTTCGGTAAATATTTCGTACTGATAATCTATGCGATAACTATAACCCACATTTACAATTGGCTTCATCCCCAACGAATTATTATTTTGATAAAAAGTTTCAGTAGGCTTGTTGATATGAAACAACGAAACACCTGCATGAAAAAATCTATCGGCATCAATAATAGCTGTAAATTCAGTACCAGCATTTATTTCTAAATAATTAATAACAGATTTTCGAATGGGTTGGTTAGGATCTATTTGCTTATCAAACGTAGCACCATTCCATTGATTGCCCCAATAAAGTTTTGAAAAGTTTATTTGTTTTTGAACCCACCCTAATGATAACCCACCTGATAAATAATATCGTTCATTATAATCTAACACTTGATGATAGGCACCGCTTAATTGAATTTTTGTAGTTGCCAAATTTCCATCGCCTGCCATATCCTGTGCTACAAATAATCCTGCGCCAGCTTTTTTTATTTGTTGATTTCTTTTGCTGCCAATTGCTTTATCTACAAAAATTGAAGCCGTATGATAAGTAACTGGAATGCTATACCATTGATTTTTATAATTAGTACCAAATCGCCAATCGCCATTAAATAAGCCTGTTTTAGCAGGGTTTAACGAAATAGGCGAAGTAAAAAATTGTGAGTAATGAATATCCTGTGCTGAAATATTTTTTATTCCAACAAAAAAAATAAGCCATATGAAAATATTTTTTTTCATCTATCTAACCAAAGTTACATTGCCTTTTAGTCTTCTTTTTTCGCCTGTTAAAAATGTAACGTTCAGTGTCCAAGCATACACATCCATTTCTTGTTGTTTACCATTAAAAGTGCCATCCCATCCTTCGTGGCGGTTGGTGGTTTGAAATACTAATTGCCCCCAACGATTGAATACTCTAAAATCAAATTGGTCGATGGCATAGCCATATACTTTAAAAAAATCATTTTGTCCATCACCATCAGGGCTAAATGCATTCGGAACGCCAATCGAGGTTTCAACATCTACCAATACTTCTTTACAAATAGTATCGGCACAACCTAAATCGGATGAAGAAATTAAACAAATTTTATGCGACCCTAATGCATACCACGATGTTTGAAAATCACGTTGCGAATTAATTATTTGGTCATCTATCATCCATTGATAATTATTGGCATTATAACTTTTGTTGAAAAAATAAAATATTGAATCGGGTTTCAACAGTATGTTTGGCGATATTGAAAACGATGCCATTGGCATTTTATAAATACGAATATGATGAAATGTAGAATCGGAAGTAATACATTTTGTTGAATCAAAAACTTTTAATTTAATGGTAAAAACATTTAAGTTTTGATTGAAGTAAGTTGTATCATAAAAATGAACAGCTGGTTGAAATAATGTTGACGAAGTATTATCACCAAAATTCCAAACATATCTTTTAGCGCCAATGCTTTGATTAATAATTCCTACATTCAAATTTGAGCATGCAATAGAATCAGAAACAGCAAAACGTGCAACTGGAAAAGTGAAATATGGATCAATATCAATTGTTGAAGTATCATGCCTATTACAAGTTGTGGTATCTGTAGCAATAAGTATTACATGGTAAAGCAGTGTATCAAAATAAATAAAAGATGGATTAGTTAAAGTAGATGAAGTGTTGTTTTTATCGCCAAAATTCCATAGCAATGATGTAGAATTATTATTGGATGCATTAAACTGAACTGTTAATGGTGTACAGCCTTTTGTAGGATTTGCCAATGCAGTAGCATGTACTTTATTGGTATCTGTTTTTACTAATAAATGAGTAGAATCTACAATATTACAAGTAGTTGAATCTATGGTTATTAATGTAATTGTAAAATTGCCAGTTGTTGAGTAGGTATGTGTAGGTGCAGTAGTATTAACTATTGCCGAGCCATCGCCAAAATTCCATGCATACGTTTTGGTATGGTAACTATTATTTGAAAATGAAACTGTAAATGGTGTACAACCATACCAAAATGGAATACTTGCAGCAGCATGAGTGAAAGATGTATCTACATGAATAGTGATAGAATATATTGCCGAATCATTGCAGGTAAGGGTGTTTCGAGCTCTTAGTTTTACAATGTAAGTTCCATTTTTTGTATAAACATGTGTAGGATTTAATGAGTTAGAAACAATACCAGAACCATCACCAAAATTCCAAGAATAGTTTAAAGAATTAGTTACATATCCTACAAAATTAGCTGTGAACGGCGGACAACCAGATGTTTTGTTTACTGTAAATGAATCGGCTACTAAAAACATACCTACACTTACTGTTAATTTTATGGAATCAATATAATTGCAAGTAAAAGTATCGGTAATAATTAAGGTTACAATAAAATTTCCATTTGTTACATATTGGTGATTAGGATTGGTTTGGGTTGATGTATCACCATCGCCAAATTTCCAAAAATAATTGGTATGAGCATGAACCGTAGATGTGGAATTAAACTGAGCAAAATCTCCAGGGCAAAGGTTTGGCGTAAGCATATTAAAATGTGCATGAACAGAATCATTTGAAAACGTGAATGGTAAAAATGTAGAATCTACAATGTTGCAAGTAGTAGAATCTGTAACTACTAACTTAATGGTATAATTACCAATGGTTGTGTATTGGTGTGATGGACTTTGCAAGGTGGAAGTTGTACCATCGCCAAAATCCCAAAAATAACTTTGTGCTACAGATGTGGTAGTAAGCACAATAGGTTGATTAAAACAACCAAACGAAATAGATGCATTGGCAGATGCATTTACAATGGTAGAACCTACCGACATTTTAAATGCAGCTAAATTGCAATTAGCGCTTTGATTAGTGGTAGAATATGCACCGCTACTGGCTTGTAACAATGAGTTAGAACCACACCCTGCGCATATTGCACCATAAATATTTCCGTTTTTGTCAAAGCGGCTTGTGCCACCATCTACATGTTCAATACTGCCTGTGCCACCATAATAAGTACCGAATTTTAATGCAGCAAAATTTCTTGATAAAACCATAATATAGAAATCGGAATAAACAGTGCCATCATCTACACTCTTAAATGCATTAGTTGTTATAGGCATATTATTGATAGCCCCCGGACTAAAGTTTCCACCGAAAGCACCACCCCACCCTGCCCAAAAAACATTATCACAATTATCTACCGAAAAGGCTGTTGGCGAACAATTGGGTTGTCCATTACTATTACCTACCACTGTTGAAAGTTGGTAATTATTTAAGGAAGGATTGAATCTTGTAATGAACTGACCGCTATTTGCATTTTTATAAACCGTAGCCGAAACTGGGTATGCGCCTGATGTTTGTCCCATTATATAAGGCGTATTAGTTTTATCTAATTTTACAAAATAAGATTGATCGTAACTATTTGTACCCACATAAGTTGAGGCTAATAAATTTGTTCCGTTCGAATCAATATGCAATAAAAAACCATCTGATACACCACCTTGATAGGTGGTATGAAATGCGCCAGTTGAAGTAGGAAAATTAGTGCTTTCGGTACCGCCAGTTACATAAGCGGTGCTATTTGTGTTATCAATATCTAACGAAAAACAAGCATCGTTTAAACTGCCACCTACATAAGTACCCCAACGCATATTGGTTAATGTTGGATTCATTCTGAATATTACACCATCTTCAACACCGCCAGCAAATGTGTTTTGAAAGCAACTTGGCGTAACAGGAAAATCGCTCGACATAGTGCAACTGGCAATATAAATATTTCCGTTGGCATCAAGGTTTACTTCGCCACGAGCATCATCGCCATAATTATGTTTTAATGAACCTAAAATATTTTCATTATCACTAAAATTTACCCCATCCATACCTGTACCGCCTACATAAGTAGAGCCTACTAAACCGCTACCAGCAGCATTAAATTTGGTAATAATAATATCGGCGCTACCTTGATTTGTGTTTTGAAAACATCCTGTTGATACAGGAAAATTTGAAGAATAACTTCTACCAAAAACTATTAACTCGTTATTGTTAGTTACAATTAAACTGTTAGGAAAATCATTGTTGGAGCCACCTAAAAAAGTGGAATAAATTAAGGCTGTACCTGTGGTATTAAATTTACTGATACCAATATCGCCTTCAAATGGATTCCAAAGTGCATTGCCTCCGCCAAATGTAGTTTGAAATGCTCCTAATGTAGTAGGATAACCACTTGTGGTAGCATAATTAATAGCGCCATTGTAATTTGCAATACTGCTTGCAATACCTGCTGCATATAAATTTCCTGCATTATCATAGGTGGCAGATGTACCCCAATTATCTGTAGTGCTACCTGTATAAGTACAAAAAATAAAAGTAGGGTCGATGATTAAAGGCAATGCTTTATCATACGATTCAATTTTAAAACTTACTTCATCATTTTTTAAAATAAATTTTGAAGCAATTATTTTTTTTACACCATCAATTATTTGATAGCAATAAGGTGCTTGTTCAATTATTTCATTAGCAGATGTTTTAATATGCAATAATCCTTTTTCTAAAAATAATTCGCCAGCATTATTGTATTTAATTTTTATTTGATGGTAATCTGCATTGGGCATTACTTCAAATTCGTATTTCAAATTTTTGCCAACGCTGCTAAATGAAAGATTGATATTGTTGTAAATATTTTTGTAATGGACGGCTTGATACAAACCTACATTTGATGCCCATTTTGATGGATCATTGCCTAAAAAATAATTGTAGTACGCTGCTAATTTTTTATCTCCATTTGTAGTTGTACTTTTATTAGCGCCTACAAATTCTTGATTGAAATAATGGTAATGAATAATATCACCCTTTTTAGCGGTGATATGTGGATGATGAAATTTAGCAGCATCTTGTTCATTAATAAAGGAATAAGTGATTTTATTTTTTTCGAAAAAAGCAGCCCCATTAGGCAAATCGGCTTTAAATAAAATATTGGTTTCCCATTGTTTTTTATTTTCGATAAATTTTAAATCAGAATTAACAGCAACATCCCAACTTTGAGCTTGTGCAGATAATATTACAGTAAAAATTAAGGTAATGAAAAGTAAGGCTCTTTTCATGTTCAAATAGTTTTTTTATGATTTGGAAAATTACACATAAATTCTTTTTCGAACAAGTTTATTTTTCCGAAAACTATTCTATCGTTTTTTGAAGAATACTTACAGATGCTAGCAGTGTACCTGAGTTTAAAATAACTACCATGTCTTTTGCTTCTTGATGTGTAAAATCGCCAGTGATAGAGCATCTGCCACCTGTAATAACATTTTGTACAATTGGTGCCGAATAAACTTTATTATCAAAAATAATAGCAATGGCTTTTTTTATATTTTTTTGAGTAAGCGCCTGCCATTGCAAAGCGGCTTTATCATTAAACTTGAAATAAATTTCATTGGCTTTTTGTGACGAAATTTCTACATTGGCTTTTTCAACTAATTGATTATCGGGCGTAGATACTATATTGTTTTCCGATTTTTTAACCACATACACACTAAAAAAATCTTTATCTGTTTTCATAAATGAATTTCGCTTATTGGCAAATCTTATTGTAGCGCCTTCGGGTATTTCCTGTTTCACTTCGGGCAAGTTAAACATGTCGTTTAATTTAGCAATATCAGCTTCCAATACATATCCAAATATATTTCATTTTTCTTCTTCCAATCAATTGCAATATAAAACTTATTGAATTTCGTAAGCAGAAATTTTAATACGCCATCGCAAACAAAACCCTTTATGCACAATATTTTCATCCCGAAATTGTAAAGCATTTTAGTTAGCTAAGCTTTTTATTCCTAAATAAATATTGAAGAAGAAATAATGCAACAAAACAAACTGCTGAACCAATATAGCCCCCAACTGAACTTAGTTGAATATCTTTGCTAAAAAAAGAGACACCTAAGTATTTAACTATCGTTGGTAAGCAGGCAAAAAATCCAACAATAATAAAATTGAGACGCATCAAATTTTTATCTTGTTTTGAAAATGAATTCAATGAGTCTTCAATCCAATATGCAATTCTAATCGGCATTAATCCAATCATTAATTCGGCAAATAACATAAAAAAAATAGTTAAACCAACACCACCATCTTCAGTATTATTGAAGCTTTCATCAATCATTTCTATTGCATATTGATTAATGTATTTCCAAAATGCAGTGAATAGCATGATGGCATAAATTTGTAAAATCAAATCGGAAAATACTTCTAATCGGAAATATTTTTCGGATTCTGCAAACCCTAAATTTTCATTATTCCATGTTTCATCTTCTAGTTGTTCTTCGGTATTATTTATTTCATCGGAATAAAAATTTGTGTTGGCATAAATGTAAAAAAATCCAATCATATCAAGAGTAAAACAAAAAATTAAAACAAGCTCAGCCAACCCATCCATCTTTTTTTCATTACAATTGAATCCTAAAGCTGTCATGCAAACCATAATAATTGCAGAACGAAATAAAAGACGAAAAAAAAATTGGAAAAATACAAATGCGCCAGTCGATGGTTTGATGTCTATTCCGGTTTCTTTTTTATAGGTAATTCGTTTCAGCTCAGCTCTTATGCGAATCATTTTTAACTTGAAATACAAAGCAAAAAATTCTGCTACCCAAATTAAAAAACCAAAAATTGCAATAAAATAATTCTTTTCATTGTAATCAAAAAGTCTTGTTACTAATGGAGAAATAGTAAGCGCATACAATCCAAACAAAGCGTAAGAATAAATTCCATTCAAAAGAAAATTTTGAATGAGGTAATAAGTTTGTTTGAATTTCATTGATGAAATTTTAATACGCCACCGCAAACAAAACCCTTTGGTTCGAAGGCTTTCCGCTGTAAATACATTTGCCTTCTTCTTGCTTATTGTTTAATGGAATGCAACGAATAGTAGCTTTGGTTTCTTGTTTTATTTTTTCTTCGGTTTCGCTTGTGCCATCCCAATGTGCAGCAATAAAGCCACCTTTGGCGTTTAATGCTTTTTTAAATTCATCGTAAGTATCAACCTGCACAATGTTTTCATCACGAAATTGTAAAGCTTTTTGAAAAATTGTATCCTGAATTTGTGAAAGTAAATGTTCTAATTTTTCAGCTAAACCCAACATTTGCAAACTCATTTTTTCTTTGGTGTCACGTCGTGCAACTTCGGCAGTTCCGTTTTCTAAATCACGGGCACCAATAGCAATGCGGACTGGCACACCTTTCATTTCATATTCGGCAAATTTCCAACCTGGTGATTTGTGGTCGCCATCATCAAATTTTACACGGATATTTTTTGCCTTCAATTCATCCATCAAAGGTTTTATTTTTTCGAAAATTGCATTGAGTTGTTCGGCAGTTTTAAAAATCGGAACGATTACAACCTGTATGGGCGCTAACTTTGGCGGCAATACTAAACCATCATCATCGCTATGTGCCATAATTAGTGCACCAATTAATCTTGTTGAAACGCCCCACGATGTTGCCCAAACTAATTCTTGTTTATTCTCTTTATTTAAAAAAGTAACTTCAAAAGCTTTGGCAAAATTTTGCCCTAAAAAGTGTGATGTGCCTGCCTGTAAAGCTTTTCCATCTTGCATCAATGCTTCGATGCAATACGTTTCTACTGCGCCTGCAAATCTTTCATTCGCAGTTTTTACACCTTTTACCACAGGCATTGCCATATAATTTTCAGCAAAATCGGCATACACATTTAGCATTTGCTCGGTTTCAAAAATTGCTTCTTGTTCTGTTGCATGCGCTGTATGTCCTTCTTGCCAAAGGAATTCAGTAGTTCTTAAAAATAATCTTGTACGCATTTCCCAACGCACCACATTTGCCCATTGATTAATCAACAAAGGCAAATCACGGTATGATTTTATCCAACTTTTATAAGTATGCCAAATGATAGTTTCAGAAGTTGGTCGAACGATTAATTCTTCTTCCAATTTAGCATCAGGGTCAACAATTACACCACCACCATTTGGGTCATTTTTCAAACGATAGTGTGTAACCACGGCACATTCTTTTGCAAAACCTTCGATGTGTGCTGCTTCTTTACTCAAAAAACTTTTGGGAATGAACAAAGGAAAATATGCATTTTGATGACCTGTGTCTTTAAATTTTTTGTCTAACACATCTCTCATATTTTCCCACAATGCAAAACCATATGGCTTTATCACCATGCAACCTTTCACGGCTGAATAGTCTGCCAATCCTGCTTTCAACACTAAATCTATATACCATTGCGAATAATCTTGCTCACGAGAAGTAATTTCTTTGCTCATTATAATCTGTTTTTAAAAATGCAAATGTAATTTAAAATAAGAAGTGTGGTTTTGATTTTTTCGA
>JBEEMV010000159.1:0-12716 GCA_041192505.1 Bacteroidota bacterium | reverse complement strand
CACATAATTATCTGCAAAGTCGCATGGAAACTGCTCAATATTGTTATTCTTTAAAATTAACCTTTCTAATCTTGGCAGTTCTAATAGCTCTTTTGTAAACACTCGTAGCTTACAATTTATAACTCTTATTTCTTTTAGATTAGTGCAGTTTTTAATGTCTTCGGGCAAAAATGCAATATCATCATCCACTAAATTTAAAACCTCTAACGATTTTAAATTTCCAATTCTATAGTCAATTCGCTTCAATCCATTTCTAATAGTAAGCTTTGTTAAGTTCGGAAATTCATAAACAGCATCGGGCAATTTTTCAATACCATTTAATGATAATTCTCTTACATCATTAATGTGTAAAAATGCTTTTTTTAAATCGTTGTATCTGCCCGTTGATTTTGCATCAATAGGTTGGGTTTGATTAGTTTTTTTCTTTTTTGTAGAACGCTTGTGTTGAGCCACAACACATTGGCAACTTACTAATAGCAGCAATATCAATAAAAATATTTTCAATCAGAATTTGTTTGACCCAAAGGTAAAAAAATGTATAATATCTATCTTATAGAATATTAAGTTAAAGTTATAATTTTCAATAAAGCTTTGTCGTAGTCAAGTTTTACAGCTATTTTTGAAATCTTAAAAATAAATAGAAATGAAAAAAAATCTACTACTAATCGTTTTTGCTCTCTTATGTTTTAAAGTTTCAAGTGCACAGTATGGTGTGCCTTGTACCGATTTATTTATTTCCGAATATATTTCGCCTGGTGCAGGACATGCAGGTGATAAAACAATCGAAATTTATAATCCATCATCAACTCCAAAAAATCTTGCAGGATATAAATTGGCGCAATATTCAAATGGAACATGTACTGCTACAAATACTTTTACATTTCCTAATAAAATTTTATTGTCAGGCGATGTTTATGTTATAAATAATGGCGCTACAGGTGTTGATCCTTCAGTTGTTGCTGCCCGAGATACAACTTGGGGAAGTTTAAATTTTAATGGGAATGATTGGTTGCTATTAAAAAATGCATTAGGTGATACTTTAGATATTTTTGGTCAGATGTGTATCAATCCTGGTACTGCATGGATTTTCCCTAATAATGATTCAACAAGGTACATGACATTGGTTAGAAAAGCATCAGTACATAATGGAACCAAAAATTTTACTCAATGGCAAAATGATTGGATAGGTTTTCCAATGAACACACTTTCAAACTTAGGTTCGCATACCATGAATCCTTGTTCATCAGCTAATCCTGCTGTAAGTTTTTCAACTATTCAAACTACAGTTTTAGAAAGTGCAGGCACAATTAGTTTAGCAGTACAATTAAATTCAGCTTGTCCAAATCAAGTTACAATTGATGTTCAAGTAGCATTAGGTTCGGCTACATCTGGTTCAGATTATACTTACATCAATCAAACATTAACATTTGCTCCTAATGTTACTTCATTAAATGCTTATGTTACCATTATCGATGATGCATTAATTGAATCAACAGAGGCTATTAAATTTAGATTATTAAATCCAACAAATGGTGCTGTGTTAGGAACCGATTCATTTGAATATGTAAGCATTACAGATAATGATTTTGCAGCACCAACATTTCATTTTAGTACACCAACTTTTAAAACCATAAATGAATCAAATATTACATTTCCAGTTTTAGTTAATTTAGGTTCGCCTTCGGCAAATGCTTCTACCATTGATGCTATCATTAAAGTTGCAAATGCAACACCCACTATTGATTATACCATTGCAAACAATGGTACTATGAATTTTGCAGCAAGTTCAACAATACCTGATACCATTTGGGTTACTATAAAAGATGATTGTATTCACGAAACTTTAGATTCAATTTATTTAGTTTTAAGAAATCCATCAGGCTCAAACGTAGTTGGAACGGATAGTATTTTTAAAATATTTATTGGCGATAATGATGCTATTCCATCTGTTTCATTTTCTACAACTACACCAAGTTTAAATGAAAATGTGGGCGTTTATAATTTGAATGTTTCTATTCAAACACCAAATTGTGATACTACAAAAGTTACTGTAAATGTAGTTGGCGGTAGTGCTATTTCAGGTACAGATTATACTGCTACATTGCCTGTAACGGTAGTGTTCTTGCCTAATTCAACCACTACACAAGTTATTCCAATTACTATTATTGATGATGCAATTGTAGAAGGATTAGATTCAATTATGTTGCAATTATCAAACCCAACAAATGGTGCAACTATATTAATGCCTACAAAAAAAATATACATTAAAGACAATGATACGTTGGCAGTTACATCAGTATCATTTGTAAATAGTTTTGTTTCAAAAACCGAAAGTGATGGTTTAGTAAATATTGCATTGGCTGTTACAAACCCAACAAATTCAGCTATCACAGTGCCATTTACCATTAGTGGTGCATGTACACAAAATGTAGATGATACATTTTTTACAACTTCGCCATTAACTGTTCCTGCTAATGCTACATCAACAAATATTCAAGTAAATATTATTGATGATATTTTAGTTGAATCGGCCGAAAATGTAATTATTACTTTAGGAACGCCAACCAATGCAGTTTTGGGTTCTGTAAGTTCATTCACACTTTATATTACAGATAATGATGCAAACGGAATAGCTTCAATTAAAACCAATAATAAATTATCAATTTATCCAAATCCAGTTGAAAATCAGTTAACAATTTCAAATAATTTATATTCATTAACTACAATTGAAGTAGTTGATTTATTGGGTCGCAATTGTATTTCAATCAACAATCATATCCCGAATCAAATCGGGACGAAAATCATAAATGTTGGTGTGAATACACTTTCAAAAGGAATTTACTTTGTGAGAGCAACCGACGAAAAAGGAAATATCTATAATTCTAAATTTACAAAACAATAATGTTTGCAATAGCAATTCATGGCGGCGCAGGAACTTTAACAAAAAGCATGATGAGTGCTGATAAAGAGCAACAATATTTATCAGCATTACATGAAGCTACAACAGTTGGAAAATTAATTTTACAAAATGGTGGAAGCGCTTTAGATGCAGTAGAACAAGCAGTTGTATCATTAGAAAATTGCCCATTGTTTAATGCAGGCAAAGGCGCAGTATTTAATCATAAAGGCGAACACGAATTAGATGCTTCCATTATGTTTGGTAAAAATACATCGGCAGGTGCGGTGGCAGGTGTAAAGCATATTGCAAATCCAATTTCATTAGCCAAAGCTGTTCTTCAAAAATCAAATCATGTAATGTTAATGGGCGATGGTGCCGAGCAATTTGCCAAAGAACAAAATATTGATTTGGTAGATCAATCTTATTTTTATAATGAATTTAGATTTCAGCAATGGCAAGAAATAAAAAATGAAGATAAGTTTATGCTTGATCATTCAGTTTCAGTGCAAGAAAAAAAGAAAGGTACAGTTGGCGCAGTAGCATTAGATTCATTTGGCAATTTAGCAGCAGCCACATCTACAGGCGGCATGACCAACAAAAAATGGGGCAGAGTAGGCGATACGCCCATCATTGGCGCAGGCACTTATGCCAATAACAATACTTGTGCAGTTTCATGCACAGGGCATGGAGAGTTTTTTATAGAGCAAGTGGTAGCTTATGATGTTCATTGTTTAATGTTGTATAAAAACATGACGCTAAAAGAAGCAACAGAATATGTGGTATTAGATAAATTAAAAAATATAGAAGCCGAAGGTGGACTGATTGCTGTAGATAATTTGGGCAATATTTCTTTAATATTTAATTCCGAAGGAATGTATAGAGCATCGTTTAAAGAAGGAAATGATAAAATTGAAACTGCCATTTATTCGTAGGTTCAAAAAATACAAATTTTTTATAATAGAAAGAGTTGTCGATAAAATGACAACTCTTTTTGTTTTAAATATTTTTTTTAGAAAAATAAATAATGTATATTTGTATCGTTAATGATTCAATAACAATTAAAAAAATAGATAATGAATCAAATAAGATACGGAAATAATTTATATGCGATGACTGATAAGGCCATTATTAAAAGTGTTTGTAATAGCTTAAAACAAATGCGATTGAATAAAAATATTTCGCAAACAGAATTAGCAAAAAAATCAGGCATTAGTAGAATTACAATTAGTAGAATGGAGATAGGCAAAGCAATTAATTTATTAACCATGGTTCAAGTATTAAGAGCCTTAGATGAATTAGATTTAATAAATGAATTTATTAAAGAACCTGAAATAAGTCCCATCATGTTGATGGAAGCACAACAAAAATATTACCGTCAGAAAGCTTCACCCAAAAACAAAAAATAATGCTAGCGCAAATTAAAATTTGGAATCAGCAAGTTGGTGTTGTATTTTGGGATAACAAACGAAATTGTGCAGTGTTTGAATATCAAGCCTCTTTTTTGAAATCGGGCTTAGCATTATCTCCCATTCAAATGCCACTATCCATCAATAGTTCGGGTAAATCAATTTTTTCATTTCCTAATTTAAATTTTGAAACATTTAAAGGTTTACCAGGTTTATTAGCTGATAGCTTGCCTGATAAATTTGGCAACAAAATGATTGATGTTTGGTTAGCAAATCAAGGCAAATCAATTACTGACTTTAATTCGGTTAATAGATTGTGCTACATTGGCAATAGAGGTATGGGGGCTTTAGAATTTGAACCACTTATTGATTCAAGTACACCCATCAACGAAACAATTCAGATAAAACAATTAGTTAGTTTAGCTAAAACGGTGTTGAATGAACGAAAAAATATATCGGCAAATCTTAAAAAAAATACAACAAAAAATTTAGCTACAATATTGCAAGTAGGAAGCTCGGCTGGTGGTGCAAGAGCAAAAGCAATTATAGCATATAATGAAAAAACAGACGAAGTTAAATCGGGACAATTAAATAATTTGCCTGATTTTAATTATTGGTTAATAAAATTTGATGGGGTAAACGATAAGCAATTAAGTACGCCAAAAGGATATGGAAAAATTGAATATGCTTACCATTTAATGGCAAAGGAAGCTGGAATAAATATGAGCGAATGTAAATTACTTACAGAAAATAATAGAGCGCATTTTATGACTAAGCGATTTGATAGAATAAATAATGAAAAACTACACATGCAAACTTTGTGTGGCTTAGCACACTTTGATTATAATTTACCACAAGCATATTCGTATGAGCAAGCTTTTCAGATTATGCGGCAAATGAAACTGCCTCATAACGATATGCAAGAATTATTCAGGCGGATGGTGTTTAATATTATAGCTCGAAATCAGGATGACCACACAAAAAATATTTCGTTTATCATGAGTAAAAATGGTGAGTGGAATTTATCGCCAGCATACGATGTAACATTTGCATTTAATCCTAAAAATTTTTGGCTTAAAGCTCATCAGATGAGCATAAACGGAAAAGTGGAAAATATTACACGGCAAGATATTTTAGCCGTTGCTAAATCTTGCTCAATAAAAAATAGTACAGCTATCATCGAGCAAGTATCAACTGCTATTAGCAAATGGAAAAAATTTGCAAAAATTGCCACCATTGATATTGAACAACAAAACACTATTCATAAATTATTTTCGAAACTAAAATAATGAATACAAAATGATTCATTATAATAAAAAAAAGCATATATTGAATCATTTATGAATCAAAAAAAACAGAAAAATGTTTACCATAACTATTTTAGGCAATAATTCAGCAATACCAGCACATGGGCGAAATCCTAGCTCACAAGTTTTGCATATAGCCAACGAACTTTATTTAATTGATTGTGGCGAAGGCACACAACTTCAAATGGCTAAATACAATATTAAACGAAACCGCATTGATCATATTTTTATTTCGCATTTACATGGTGATCATTTTTTTGGATTGATTGCATTGCTAAACACATATAGTTTATTAAAACGAGCTAAACCGTTAACCATCTTTTGTCATGAGCCATTAAAAGAAATTATCGACATACAACTTAAGTATGGAAATACTCAATTAAGCTATCCAATTGAATACAAATTTTTGCCTGATGATGATTCTGTTATTCTTGAAAATAAAGACATAACAGTTGAAATAATTCAACTACAACATCGGATTAAATGTGTGGGATTTGTATTTAAAGAAAAAGCCAAAGACAGAAAAATAATAAAAGAAAGAATTGATAGATATAAAGTGCCGATAAGCAAAATGGTTGATTTGAAAAAAGGATTTGATTTTGTAGATGATAAAGGAACCATCATTGCAAATAGCCTTTTAACCGAATTGCCATTGCCATCAAAAAGTTATGCATACATAAGCGATACAAAATATTTGCCCGAAATATGCGATAAAATAAAAGACATGGATGTGTTATATCACGAATCGACTTTTAAAAATGATGATGCGTTAAGAGCAGCCGAAACTCATCACTGTACAGCTTTTCAGGCTGCATCAATAGCTAAGCAAGCCAATGTAAAACAGTTATATCTTGGTCATTATTCGGCTAAATATAAAGATGAAAATTTGCAAGAAATGTTAGCGCAAGCAAAAGAAATTTTTACCGAATCGTATTTAAGTGTAGAAGGAGAAACTATAGAAATTTAATCTAACTGATTTCTTAATTTCAAAAAATAATCAGCTGCTTTTACTAATCGTGAACCATACCAACTAAACATTTCGCCATCTACCAAAACAATTTTTTTGGTAGGAAATAATTTTTCGAATTTTTGTTTTTGTTTTTCTTTAAATGGAAATGGTTCGCTGGATAGCAACAAATATTCGGCTGATGAATGATTAATTTCTTCGGCTGTTATTTCAGGATAACGAGTTTTATTTTGCAATACATTTTTAAACCCAGCGGCTTGCAACATGCTATTGATAAAGGTATCAGCACCTATTGAAATATAAGGCTGTTGCCAAATAAAATAAATTACTTCTTTGATTTTAAATTGTTGTAAGGCAGCAAAATTTGTTTTTATGGCAGCAATTATTTCATCTGATTTTTTTTCTACGGCTAATAATTCGCCTAATCGTTTAATCATATCCAATGCTTCATCTAAGTTTTTTATATCGCTAATCCAAACAGGAAAATGCTGCGCTAATTCATCAATTTGTTCTTTGGTGTTTTCTTCTTTGTTGGCAATTATTAAATCGGGTTGCATCGATTTTATTAATTCAATATTCAAATTTTTTGTACCACCAATGCGCCTTACCGATTTTATTTTATCGGCAGGATGAATACAAAATTTTGTTCTGCCTAATACAAATTCATCTAACCCTAAATCAAATAATAACTCTGTTTGCGAAGGCACTAACGAAATAATGCGACTTGGTGTGTTGGTTAAACTAATTGGACGATTTAATTGGTCGTGAAAAATTTTCATTTCATAAAAGTATTGTGTAAGTTTGAAAACCAAAATTCATGGTATGAAAAAAATAATTACGATTTGTTTAATTTTTATCGCATTCAACACCTCAAAGGCACAAACTAAATATAAGTTTAACTTATTAGATAGTTCAATTACATATCGCATAGATCAAGTTGATACTACTTTAACACCTCAGTTTAAATATGAATATACTTATGATAATAGCAATTTACTTAAAACAAAAAAACTATACTATTATTATAAGAATGTTCAACAATGGGTAGGTGGAGATGTTGATAGTTTCTTTTATGATAGCAATAGAAAACTTAATTACATTGTTTCATATTTTTGGGATAATTTAAAATTAAAGTTGATTAAATCTGATATTGATTTTTATAATTATGATATTAATGATAGTTTAATTTTTAACAAAAAATATCAAGTAGATTCGATTGGTAATTTGATTCTTTGTGGGTTTCATTCTAGAGTGACTAAATACTATCCTACTCAATCAAGTAAATGTAATTTCGACTCTTCATTAGCTTTGTGCACAAACTATTTGTTAGATAGCAGAGATTCCATTGTTTACAATTCAAATGGATCAATTAAAGAAACTTATTATTCAGATACATATTACGGGTTTTATGGAATTGGAGGTGTAGCACAATGGGATATTTACAGTTACAATCAATTTCATCAACTAAACGTGTTACTTTCAAAATCATTTAACGGAACAACTAACTTATGGGATACAGCTTATCGGGACGTTTATCTATATAACAGTTTAGGAATGATAAATTTTAAAGAATATTGGGATCCAGGAATAATTGCATGGGTAAACTTAAGAACTGATTCAGTAATTAGTTATAAATCAATTATTGATAGATTTAGTAATGTTACAGTAAAAAGGAATGAAGAATGGATAAATGGTTCTTTTTATAGTTACGACAGCATCCACTACTACTACCACATTCCATATTGCCTCTCATATTATACTACTGATTATGATACTTTAACCAATTCATTCAATCTAACTTTAGATAGCATTACCAACTCACAAGCCATTGCTTATCATTGGGATTTTGGTGATGGCAATTCATCAAATATTCAGTATCCATCGCACACTTATTTGGTTGATACTACTTACAATGTATGTTTAACAATTTATAAATCGAATGGCGATTCGTGTACTTATTGCCATATTATTGGTAAAGATTATCAAGGACATATTATTAAAAGCGCTGGCTTTAATTTGAATGTAAAAGGGCAAGGCAATATTGGTGTAAATGAAATTGTGAATGGAAAAGCAGAGCTGGTGGTATATCCAAATCCTGTAAACAATGTGCTAATATGCAAATATGCTAATGTGCTAATGAATACAATTGAAATTACAGATGTGTTAAGTAGAACAATTATTCAACAAATCAATAATTCATCAACTCAACAAATTTCAATTAATGTTGCTGAACTTCCGCATGGCATTTACTTCATAAAAGCCACCGATGAAAAAGGAAATAGTTATAATACAAAGTTTGTGAAACAATAAGCAGCAGATTGTATAAATTTGCCATTCAATAATTTTTTACCATGAATGTGAATGATGAAATGATTGACCGTTTGAGTCATTTAGCCCGATTAGAATTTAATGCCGAAGAAAAAACCGAACTCAAAAATGATTTGAGCAGCATTTTAACTTTTGTAGAAAAACTAAATGAATTAAACACCGATAATGTTGAGCCTTTGGTGTATGTAAATGAAGATGTAAATGTATTGCGTAAGGATGAAGCACATACTACCATTAGCAAACAAGATGCTTTGAAAAGTGCACCACAAAAAGATTCGGATTATTTTAAAGTGCCTAAAGTGTTGCAAAAAAAATAATACTGTTGCAATGGTTAATGAAGACACTAACCACAGCGGCGCATTGAAAATTCATATCGGTTTTTCTAATAACTTAAAACTAGTAACCAACAACTTTTTCCCTTGCCAGTAATTGAATTACACGATATAAAAAAATCTTATTTTCTCGGAAAGACTGCCGTTCCTGTGTTGCATGGCATTACTTTAAATATTCAGAAGAATGATTTTGTGGCTTTGATGGGCCCAAGCGGAAGCGGAAAATCAACCTTGATGAATATTTTAGGTTGTTTAGATACTGCTACATCGGGCAAATATATCATCAACAATATTGATGTAAGTGAGGCAAATGATAATCAATTGGCTGAAATCAGAAACAAAGAAATTGGTTTTGTATTTCAATCATTTAATTTATTGCCAAGATTAACGGCCTTTGAAAATGTGGCTTTGCCATTGGTTTACGCTGGCATTGACAAAAAAACAAGAGAACAAAAATCGTTAGAAAAATTGGCGGCTGTAGGTTTACAAGATCGTATGCATCATAAACCCAATGAGCTTTCAGGCGGACAAAACCAACGTGTGGCTTTTGCCCGAGCGCTAATTAATAATCCTTCTATCATTTTAGCCGATGAACCAACAGGAAATTTAGATTCGAAAACTTCGAAAGAAATTATGGAGTTGTTGGTTGAAATTCATAGAAATGGCAATACCGTAATTTTGGTTACACACGAAGAAGATATTGCTAATTATGCTCAACGCATTATCCGATTAAAAGATGGATTAATTGAAAGTGATATTAAAAAATAAACCATGAAACAATACGGTTTAATAGGTTTTCCTCTTACTCATTCTTTTTCAAAAAAATATTTTACTGAAAAATTTATTGCTGAAAATTTATTTGATTGCAGCTATGAAAATTTTGAATTGGAAAATATTCAAGAATTTATTTCTTTAGACTTCTTAGCAAATTCACCATCCTTCTCTGAAGGAGAAGGTAGGATGAGGTTGCAAGAAAAGAATTTGCAAAGAAGTTTGCTAAAAGAAAACCATAAAAATCTTTGTGGATTGAATGTAACCATTCCCTACAAACAAGCCATCATCAGTCATTTAGATGAAATTGACGCAACAGCAAAAGAAGTAGGTGCTGTAAATACAATTAAATTTTCAGCAGGAAAAGCAAAAGGATTTAATACCGATATTATTGGTTTTGAAAAAACATTTTTGCCCTTAATAAAACCTTACCATACACATGCTTTAGTGTTTGGAAATGGTGGCGCAACAAAATGTGTTGAATACGTTTTAAGAAAAATTGGTATTCAATATCAAATTGTGAGCAGAAACCCAAGCATTAATCAATTGGGTTATGACGATATAAATTTGTTTACCATGCGCCAATTTCATGTATTGATAAATTGTACGCCAGTAGGTATGTTTCCTCATCAAAATGATGTTTTGAATATTCCGTATGAATACATTAATTCAAAATTTTTGTGTTACGATTTAATTTATAATCCCACCGAAACAGAATTTTTAAAACGCAGCAAACAAAATGGAGCCATTACAAAAAATGGTTATGATATGTTGATTGAACAAGCCGAAGCAGCTTGGAAAATTTGGAATGAGTAAAATTAAATAGCAAATTTTTAGGATAAAACCCTAACTCAAATTATGCAAAAAACAATAAATATAAAAGTAAAACCAACCGAAGCTTTTAATCAGCTTTTTTTAAAAGAAATAATTGCACAAGAATGCAATCTGAAACAAAAAGAAATTACAGGATTTCATATTTTAAGACGAAGCATTGATGCTCGAAGTAGGCAAGTGTACTACACCATGAATGTGTTGGTGTTTATCAACGAACCTATTCAACCCAAAGAAAATATTGAATTTATTTATCAAAATATTTCAGTAAAAAAACAAGCCATTATTATTGGTGCTGGCCCAGCAGGATTGTTTGCTGCCTTGCGTTTGATTGAATTGGGAATTAAACCAATAATAATAGAACGTGGCAAAAATGTAAGAGAACGCCGCCGAGATTTAGCTAAAATAAATAGAGATGGCGAAGTAAATCCAGAATCGAATTATTGTTTTGGCGAAGGTGGTGCAGGTACTTACAGCGATGGTAAATTATATACTAGAAGCAGCAAACGTGGCGATGTAAAACGCATTCTGCATCGCTTAGTAAAACATGGTGCAACAGAAGAAATTTTAGTAGATACTCATCCGCATATTGGCACCAATCATTTACCACAAATTATTTCGGATATAAGAGATAGAATAATTGAATGTGGAGGCGAAGTACATTTCAACAAAAAATTAACTGATTTAATCATTGATAAAAATTCAGTTAAAGGAATTACATGCCATGATGGAAGCAGTATTGAAGCCGATGCAGTAATTTTAGCAACAGGGCACAGTGCCCGTGATATTTTTGAATTATTGGATAAAAAAAATATTTTAATTGAAGCAAAACCTTTTGCATTAGGTGTTAGAATTGAGCATCCACAACATATTATTGATGCACAACAATATCATTGCGAAACAAGAGATGAAAATCTTCCGCCTGCCGCTTATAGTTTAGTGGAACAAGTAAATGGCAAAGGTGTGTTTTCGTTTTGCATGTGCCCAGGAGGCATTATTGCAGCGGCTTCTACAGCGCTTAACGAAATTGTTGTAAATGGTTGGAGTCCGTCAAAAAGAAATAATCCGTTTGCTAATTCGGGTATGGTGGTGCAGGTTGATAGATTGCAAATTGCAGATTCTTTGGTTCGACAAGCTCACCATGACAGTTCAATTGATGCAAATTCTCCATTAGCATTTTTACAATTTCAAAAAAGTGTAGAACAAAAATGTTTTGAAATAGGTGGTGGCAAATTAATAGCACCAGCACAACGCATGGTTGATTTTACAAATAATAAAACATCCAATTCATTGCCCCAATGCAGCTATCAGCCTGGTTTAAAAAGTGTAGATTTAAGAACCACATTGCCCCAATTTGTAACACAAAGTTTGCAAGGTGCATTTAAGCAATGGAGCAAAAAAATGAAAAACTACTACACTAATGAAGCAGTTTTAGTAGCCACCGAAAGCCGTACATCATCGCCAGTAAGAATACCAAGAGATAAAGAAACATTACAACATCCACAAATAAAAGGCTTGTTTCCATGTGGCGAAGGTGCAGGCTATGCAGGCGGAATTGTAAGCGCCGCTATGGATGGTGAAAATTGTGCTGATGCTATTCATATTTATTATAAACAATAGTGTGCAAAACTTTCTTTCAATTTATTTTGAAAGTTGTGAAAGATGATATTATCTTTGATGCATCAAATAAAAAACATGAAATTAGAAGAAGCCAAACAAGAATTTATAGATGCCTGGGGAACATTTGGCAGTCATTGGGGAATTAATAGAACAATGGCACAAATTCATGCTTTGCTTTTAGTAAGCGATGAGCCAATTAGTACCGACGAAGTAATGGAAAAATTAGGTGTTAGTCGTGGTAATGCAAACATGAAT
>JBEEMV010000158.1:0-12513 GCA_041192505.1 Bacteroidota bacterium | reverse complement strand
TGATAAACAAGGCAGAAAAATGAGTAAAAGCCTTGGTAATTCACCTGAATTATTAGGCTTGATTGAACAATTTGGTGCTGATGCAGTTCGCTTTGGTATCATGATTTCTTCGCCTGCAGGTAATGATTTATTATTTGATGAAAGTAGCTGCGAACAAGGCAGAAATTTTGCCAATAAAGTTTGGAATGCTTTGCGTTTAATTAAAGGTTGGTCAGTTGCAGAAACAGGTTTGGCGAACTTTCAAAGTTCGCCAAACCAAAATCAATTCGCCATTGATTGGTTTGAGAATAGATTAAAAAAAGTAAAAGAAGAATATCATCAACAAATCAATTCATTTCGCTTGAATGAAGCCTTGTTAGGTATTTACGGCTTGATATGGGATGATTTTTGCGCTTGGTATTTAGAGTGGATTAAGCCCGAATTTGTGGATGGAAAATCATTGCCAATTGATGAAGCAACTTACAATGCAACGATTCATTTTTTTGAAGAATTAATGCATTTGTTACATCCGTTTATGCCTTTCTGTTCCGAAGAATTTTATCATGCAATAAGAGAACAAAGCGATGATTTAGCGGTGAAGCAATTTGTTGATTTAGGCAAAGCCGATGAAACCATTTTAGCACAAGGTGAATTGTTAAAACAAATAGTTTCTTCTATTCGTGATGCAAAAAATAAAAACCAATTAAAGCCAAAAGAAATGTTGCCTTTATCTATTCAAACTAAAGATGAAAAAGCATTCGCATCAATTGCTTCAACACTTTCTAAATCAGCTAATCTTTCAACTATTTCATTTACCAATGAAACTGTGAAAGATGCCATAGTATTTGTTGTTGGGCAACATAGTTTTTATTTGCAAGCAGGTAATTTGGTGAACAAATCTGCTCAAAAAGAAGAGTTGGAAAAAGAATTAAATTACTTGCAGGGCTTTTTAAAATCGGTAGAAATAAAATTGAGTAACGAAAAATTTGTTGCTAATGCAAAACCCGAATTGGTAGCCGTTGAAAAGAAAAAACAAGCCGATGCCGAATCGAAAATAAAATCTATCAAAGAAAGTTTGGTGGGATTGAATTAATATTCTACATCGAATATAGTTTTCATCAAATACCTTTTTCTTATAGTAGACTTCTTCGAAAAATGCTTGTTAATGACCTCATCTTTATCTTCTCTCCGATAAATACGGAGTCTGCGACCTATAGAGAAGAATGGTATTTCCCGAAGAAGTCTACTATAATTGAGTATGTTGGAATATTACAATTTCAACAATTCCTTCATTACTCTTTCAGTTGCTTTACCATCCCACAATTTCGGAATTTCGCCTTTTTTGTAAGTTCCGTTTTCTATTTGCTGCACTAAATTAATGATTTTTTCAAAATCTAAATCACACAATGTATTGGTGCCTAATGTAGCAGTAATAGGTCTTTCGGTATTGGGGCGAAGGGTAATACAAGGCACTTGTAAAAAAGTAGTTTCTTCCTGAATGCCACCACTATCGGTTAATACAAATTTCGAATCGGCTACTAATTTTTGAAAACTAAAATAATCTAATGGCTCACAAAAAGTAATATTAAGTGTTGCATATTTTTCTGTCAATCCAAATTTTTCAATATTTTGTTTTGTTCGTGGATGTGCAGGAAAAACAATTTTATATTTCTCTGAAATACGTTCAAATATTTCGTGCAATTTTTCTAATCCTTCTTTATTATCAACCGTTGCAGGGCGATGCATCGTTACCAATACATAAGCTTTTGATGATACATTTAATTGATTTAAAATATCAGATGAATGTATGTTTTCTGTAAATGCAACCAAAGTATCAATCATGGTATTGCCCACAAATTTTACTTTATTTTCACTTCTGCCTTCGGCAATTAAATTATCGTATCCGCTTTGTTCGGTTACAAAATAAATATCAGTAATTTCATCTGTAAGTATTCGGTTTATTTCTTCGGGCATGGTTCTATCATTGCTTCGTAAACCACTTTCTAAATGTGCTATTTTTACACCACATTTATTGGCTGCCAAAGCACCAGCTAATGTAGAGGTTACATCGCCTACAACCATTACCAAATCAGGTTTGTAATCCAATATAATTTGTTCTAACCCTAAAATAATTTGTGCTAATTGGCTGGCTTGTGTTTTTCCATCAATATTTAAAAAAAAGTCGGGCTTATCTAACTTAAATTGATTAAAAAAAATGGTCGACATTTTATCATCGGTATGTTGCCCTGTATGTACAATCTTCAACTCTAAAGCGCCATTTAATTTATTACACTCATTTTTAAGTTGAGTAATTTTAATAAAATTGGGTCTTGTGCCAACTACGGTAAGTACTTTCTTCGTCATACTGCAAAAATAAAAATTTGCAGCTAAGATTTTATTTTTTTATAATTCTTTCCATTTCGGTAAGATACTTTATAGCAAGATTTGTTCTGTCGAAATTTAGTTTTGCAAAATTGTATCCACTTTCGCCTTGTTCAGTTATTTTATTTCTATTATTATAATAGTATAAAATTTTTTCTGCAAAATCTTTTGGATTTTCGGGTTCAACATAAATACCTGCATTTGCTTTTTCAACCAATTCTTTTGATACGCCGTCAATAGCCATTAATATGGGCTTTTTGCAAGCCATATAATCAAATGTTTTGTTAGAATAAATGGTTTTAAAAGTATCTACTTTTTTTAAAATTGAAGTGCCTACATCTGATGCTAAAATATATTGAAATACTTCGCTTTTGCTAACTGGTGGATGAAAAATTATATTGGTAAGATTTCTTTTTTTAGCTTCTTCCATCAGCATTTCTTTTTGCATACCAGCACCAATTGATAAGAGCAAAATATCTCTATTCTCTTTTAATAATTCAGCCGTTTCTACTAATTGTATTAAATGATTTGCCACACCATGAGCGCCTACATAAGTAATAATAAATTTGCCTTGCCAACCTTTTTCAGTTTTAAATTTTTCTTTATCAAATGTTTTCATCAAATCATCTGATAAACCAAAATCGGAAGCATTAGGAATAAAAATTATTTTTTCGGGATTGATGTTTTTCTTTTCAATTAATGTTTGCCTAAATGCAGGCGTTAAAACGTTTATTAATAAAGCTCGTTTATAAATAATTCGTTCTAACCAAAATGATAATTTAATAATTAATCCATTACTTAAAACACCAGTATCAATAGCACTTTCGGGCCATAAATCTCTAATTTCAAAAAGGTAAGGCACACGTTTTAATAGCGATAAAATCATGGCTGTAATACCTACAAAAAGTGGTGGCGATGTAACTAAAATAATATCAAACTTTCCTTTTGTTTTAAATAATCCTGCATATAAAGCCGAAAACATAAAAGAAAAATAGCCCCACAATCTGCCTAAAAAATTTGAATTATAGCTTTCGGAAACATGGCAACGGATAATTTCTAATCGCTCATTTAGTCGTTCGTTTACAAAATATTTTCCTTTGTATTTGTCTGCCTTTGCGCCTGCTGTATAATGCATCATGCCTGATAACACAACTACTTCATGACCTTTGGCTGTCCAAACTTTTGTCATTTCATTAAATCGTGAACCGCCGCCTTCTGATGAATCTAAAAAAAATTGATGTAATAAAAGTATTCTCAAAATCAGTTTTGTTTTAAAAATATTTGGGTAAATATTTTTTTGGTTGAAGTGCTAAAGATAATACACTTCGTTTTTTCTTTTATACCATAATGGCAAGAATGATAAACTTCTTTTATAGTGGGTTGAATTATATTTCCATTTTCATCCACCGCTTTTATTTCAAAATTTGCAAAGAAAAAATCATTGGGATGCCAAATTTGATTCATAGGCAAACCTGTTTTGTGTTGTATTTCATCTTCCACTTTCCAATGCGGTTGAGCTTTTGTCTTTGTGATTTTTCTGTTATGAAAAATATCTTTTTGAAGATGTTCAAATGCTTTTATTTTT
This sequence comes from Bacteroidota bacterium, assembly GCA_041192505.1. Lineage (GTDB taxonomy): Bacteria > Bacteroidota > Bacteroidia > Chitinophagales > CAIODY01 > CAIODY01. Next base: position 8,567 of record JBEEMV010000158.1, on the reverse strand, counting down.
CCCTCAAAAATAAATTCAGTTTCATTTTCGGTTGAAATAAATTTTGATTCTCTGTTCCAATAATACCAAATAAATCTACCCCCTTTTTTCATTTGGTCGTTATCGCCCAACATAATTGTATTGTGTGAAGCCGTGCCCATAAAGTATTTCATGTCTTCAGGCGAAGAATTATATTTGTAAGAACCATTATCACGTAAAATATTTTCCCCTTGATAAAAAATATCAATGTGCAAATTATCGGCCTGTGCAGGTCGGTCTTTGTATGAGCTGCATTTTATAAAAGTAAATGAATCGGTATCTCGAAAAGTTGCATAACCACCATTTTTGAAAACCCCCATTTTCATTTTTGCAATCTGCAATTTGCAATCTGCAATCTGCAATTTATGATTAGAAAACCAATTAGCATCTTCAATTGAACTGGCATCTGCAAACAAATTTTCTTTATTGAAAAAATAATAAAGTGCATTCAACTGCCCTCGATAATCTCGGTAATGGGCATCATTCAAATTGAAAAATAAAGCTCCATCGTTTGAGCCGTAATTAGGCAACCACCCATCGCTTTCATTTTGTAATTGAAATAAAAATTGCAACGATTTTTTTGCTCTTGAATAAACTTCATCCGAGAATTGTTCATTATTTTTTTCAGCTAAATAAAATGTAACCGTTAGCAATTGCAACACCACCCGATGGTAGTTGGTGGAATATTGCAAATGCGTTCCATCTTCGTAAATCTGATACTTCACTTCTTCCTCAAACCATTGTTTGCCTTTGTTTTTCCAGTTTTTTGTTTCGGGTATAAATGGAAAAAGCAACCCACTTAAATACAACATCGCCATTTCGGTAATTGCATGATTGTTTCTTACTGCAATTCTCGAAAAATTGATGTTGCGATAAACATGTTGCAATTGCCAATAAATGCTGTTGATTATTTTTTCAAAAATTTCATTCGTTAATTCTTCCGCATTTTTATAATAATGCAAAGCAAAAGTCCAATTCAAAACTCGTAAAGAAATTTCTTGACTGCAACGATAATTTGGACCGCAGTTGATTGGATTATTATCTATCCAATTTTCAATTTCATTAAATACAAATTGAGCATGGTTGGCTTCAAAATGGTAATCATGTCGAATAACAGTATTAAGAAAATTGAATCGTGATTTTTCCCAAACATATTTTATATCGCCTTGAGTAGTAGTAAAATCAGCTATTTCCGTCCAATGCTTATTTTTATCGTATTGATATTTTGAATCGGGATTGGTAACCCAATCGTAATTTTTTCCAAGATTAATCCATTGCGAATTGAAGAATTGTATTTCGCTATTTTCAATTTTGTTAAAATCTGCTTTTAGTTTTTCGGTTGGGTTTTTTGCAAATGAAAGTTCTTCTTTCGATTGAAAAAAGTAGGGCACATTTAATTTTCGCCAATCATCTAACGTGATAAATTTTTGAATGGGTGGGTTTGTGGGAAACTTCTTTTTAAGTAATCCTGTTTTGCGTTGTACTTCAAACCAAACACGAAACAGCACATAGCGAATGCCCATGTTTTGTAGTAATTGTACAGCTTGTTTGATTTTTTGCAATTGTAATATTATTTATGCCACGAATACACGAATGTATTTTATTAGTGAAATTTTTAGAGTACGATTCTTTTATAATTCAATTTTGGTTCGCCAAAATTTACGAGCAATGCCAATTTATTGCCCGATACTTTTAAATAATTTAATGTTTGAGCTGTAAAATCTTCAGTTAATGCTGATACACCTTTTACTTCTAAAATAATATTTTCCATCACTACAAAATCAGCGTAAAATTTATGTGACAAAATAATTCCCTTATACTTCACTTCATATTTTTTTTCTCGTTCATAAAAAATATTTGCCTTTTTAAATTCATACTCTAAGGCATCTTTATAAACAATTTCTAAAAATCCTGCTCCCAAATTATTATGCACTTCCATGCAAATTCCAATAATTTTATAACTCTCTTCTTTATGAATAATCATGAGTTAATAATTTTATATTCATTCGTGTATTCGTGGCATTTTTTTTAAGCACTCGTGGCATCAAATATTCACCCAAGCATTTGTTTTCAGCGATTCAATAGCTGCAAAGCTTGCCAGTGTTGTGTTTGCAATTTCATCAAATGGAATTAAAGCATCGCCACCATTTTTTACCAAGTTGGTTAGCAATTCAAATTGAGCTGTATGACCTTTATCTTGTTTTGTTTTTAGATTTGAAAACCCTTTAATGCCATAGGCTTCGGTAGTTCTAAAATTATCCATCACAATTGTTTTTTCCTGAAAATAAATTTCCACTCTTTCTTTTGAATAGGCTTTGCTTCCGTTTGAAAAATAATTAATTACCACGTTTGAACCATTTTCGTATTTCAATAAAATGCTTGCATTGTCAGTATTTTCTTTTGGATTTTTTTCCAACGCATTCATGCAAATCGATTTCACTTTGCTGCCAGTGAAGTAAGTTGCCAAATCAATAAAATGACAAGCTTCGCCAATAATTCTGCCGCCACCAACAGCTAAATCATGCACCCAAACATCAGGCGGAATAAAGCCTGCGTTCATGGTGGCTACAATATTCAGCGGCACATTTTGTGGTAAAACTGATTTTATTTTTTTTGAATGAGGAGAAAATCTTCTGTTGAATCCAACATTGATTGTTGCTTTTTGTTTTTGATAAAAACTCACAATTTCATCAAAACTTTCTTTGGTAATTGCCAATGGTTTTTCTACAAAAACATGCTTGCCTGCTTTCAAAGTTTCCATCACCATTTCGGCATGAAGATTATGTCTTGTTGTGATAATTGCCAATCCCACTTCATTGCTATTTATCGCTTCTTTATAATTAGTTGACGAAACGGGAATGCCATATTTTTTCGCCATAACAGTGCCACTCAATCCATTTGCACTTACAATACTTTGCACTGGTGCAGCACATTTTTTCAGAATCGGAAGCATCGTCATCTTTGTAAAATTACCAGCCCCGATAATGCAAATTCCTTTTGAAGTTGAGCCAGTAAAATTATTTTTATTTAGCTGAATACTATTGCTGATAATGCTTTCAGCAGGGTAGTTCATAATAGAAGCAATAGATTTTGAACCACTCATGTTGCCGTAGATTTGTAAGTAATCTTTCAACTCCACTTCCTCCGTTATCAAATCTGTTACATTCAATTTTTGATTTGAAATGGCATTTAATATGGTTTCAAAATTTCTTTTTTCCGTCCATCTTACAAATGCTAAAGGATAATCGCTTCCTTTTTTTTCATAGTTTTCATCGTATCTGCCAGGGCCATACGAACAGGAAACTTGAAAGGTTAATTCCTTTTCATAAAAATCTGCTCTACTAATATTCAATCCAATTACACCTACTAAAATTATTCGTCCACGTTTACGGCTCATTTTTGCAGCCTGCGAAATTATTTCATCTCCTTTGGTTGATGCCGTTATCAAAACACCATCTGCACCAATGTTTTTAGTATAACTCAAAACTGTTTTTACCACATCGGCATTTTTAGCATTGATAGTTTTCACACCCCATGTTTCTGCCAATTTCAATTTTGAATCATCTACATCTACACCAATTACATTGCAACCATTTGCAATTAAAAGTTGTGCAGTAATTAAACCAATCAAGCCTAAACCTACAACCACCATGGTTTCGCCAATGGTGGGTTGTAATAATCTAATGCCTTGTAAACCAATTGAACCAATTACAGTAAATGCCGCTTCGCTATCAGAAATATTATCAGGAATGTGAGCTACTAAATTTTTTGGTACACAAACCACTTCGGCATGATTACCATTTGAAGCCACTCTATCGCCGATATTAAATTCGGTTACGCCTTCGCCTACTGCAATTACTTTTCCAACGTTGCAATAACCCAATGGAAGTGGCTGGTCAAGTTTGTTGAACACAGCTTCCAACGTAGGCATTAAGCCATCTGATTTTATTTTATCTAAAACTTCTTTTACTCTATCTGGTTGTTGCCTTGCTTTTGAAATCAAGCTTGATTTACCAAATTCAACCAACATTTTTTCGGTACCGAGTGATACTAAACTTTTTGTAGTCTTAATCAACACACAGCCACGGCTCACTTCGGGTGCAGGCACTTGTTCTAAAATGGTATCGCCTGATTTTAGGTTTTGTATTATTTGTAGCATTAATTTGATTTCGAACTTTTGGAATTCTTTTTTAAAAGGAATGAATGATGGCAAATATAAGAAACTGAATTTACTATTTTAACAGATTACTAAAACTGAAAATAGATAAATGGGGCTTCGTGTGTTGGCCAAAAAATTTGTAACAGTAAAATAGCAATAAATAAAAATGCAATTTGAATTGTATAATGTCTGGCAGAAATATATTTATATAAACCACCTATTTTATAAGAAATAATATGAACAATTAAAAATGTTATCATTATTCCAATCGTTGAAAAAAATTGTAGTTTTCCTAAACCAATACTTGCAATTGAAAAATTGAAATCGAAAAATATTACTTTTTTACAAATGAATTTTAATTGCGTAAGGTTGGTTATTCTAAACACAATCCAAGTAAATATTACAAATATTTGAAACAATACAAATGAAATAAATTTCATTAATTTGTTTTTTTCTAAAATCAAATCAATGTTAAAGAGGCGATAAATAATTTGTATAAATCCATGCAAAAAACCCCAAATCATAAAGTTCCAACTTGCCCCATGCCATAAACCACCCAACAGCATTGTTATCATTAAATTTCGATAGGTAAAAAATGAACCTTTTTTATTGCCCCCTAATGGTTTATATAAATAATCACGAAGCCATGATGATAAACTAATATGCCATCGTTTCCAAAAATCGGATGGCGAAATAGCAAAATAGGGTTTGTTGAAATTGGTATTAAATTGATAACCTAATATGGATGCAATACCTATTGCAATATCAGTATATCCTGAAAAATCGCAGTAAATTTGAAATGAAAAAGCTACAGCTGCAATTACAATTAAAATACTTGGATAGTTATGTGCATTTTGATAAATAGCATCAACAAAAATTCCTAAATTATCTGCTATTACAATTTTTTTTACTAAGCCATTTAGGATTAAAAAAATAGCCGTTGAGTTGAAATTAATCTTCGGCACTTCTTTCATTTGAGGCAAAAATTCTGCTGGTCGTACAATTGGTCCTGCCACTAGTTTCGGAAAAAAAGTAACAAAAGTTATAAAATCTAATAATGATTTAGGTGGTTCTAAATCCTTTCTATACACATCAATATTATAACTAATTGCTTCGAAGGTGTAGAATGAAATTCCAACAGGAAGTATGATATTAAAAGTTGTCCAATTGGGTTTTTTATCAAAAAATGATGCAATACTAATGATGTTATCTTGCAAAAAATTGGCATATTTAAACCAAGCTAATACACTAAGGTTAATAATGATGCTTAGCAATAACCAATTTCTTTTTTTTTGTGTTGAATCTGATTTGAAAATTTGAAGGCTTATCCAATAATCAAAACTTACAGTAAATAAAATTAGTAGAATAAAAATAGGATTCCACCACATATAAAAGAAACAACTAAAAACCAAGAATACTATTTTTCTTGTTTTGTTTGTTCGAGCAAAAACAAGCACAGCAATTAGTGCAAAAAAGAATAATAAAAATTCAGTAGTTTGAAAAAGCATAATTCGATTGGTATTTAATGTTTGCTTTTAAATTTGGTTGAAATCTCATCAGCTATTGATTTCGCAACTTTTGGATTTGGATGAACATGGTCTATAAAATCGGGTTCGCTTACCAAATTCATACAATTTATTACATTAATTTGATTTAAATCGGGTTGATTAAATCTGTTCATTATCTGTTGTTTTAAAGTATCCGTGTATGCGTTTAGAGCAGGATTAACTGGCGAAAACACCAACGTAAATTCAATATTATTTTTTTTACAAAAGCTACTTGCTCTTTTTATTAAATTTATTATTGATGAATCTTCTTGATAAACTGTAATTGGATGTGTAGGATTAAATTTTTGAATTAGTTTTTGGTAAGCTTCATCGGGTACCCTTTTAGTATAAACAGAAGGAAAGTAAAGACTTTCTTTTGATTTAATATTCAAATCTTTACGAAGAATATTTCTAAATTCATTATTAATAAAACCTGAAATTATTTTTCTGCTTTTCCAGTTAATAATAAACTTCGATTGATTAAATTCATTAGAGTAAAAATTTTGTAAAAGATATTTTGATTCGTCATTTTTTTTATAGCCATACATTAGTAAATTATCTACACGGCTATCTTCAATTGAATCTTGACAAATAAAGTTTGATAAATAAATAAACTGTATAATATGCTTTACTGTTGCCTTATTTTTAATTAAGGGATAAAATAAAACTGACTCATTAAAGTTTTGACCAGTAGTTGAGAGATTGTAAACTGAATTTGTATCAAGGTTTATTTTTTGGGCTAATAGTTTAGTATTTATACAATTCATCACAATGCTGTTGCCTAATATAACAGTGGATGGTTTATAGGTTTTATTTTTTTTATCCAACACATTCAACACAATTTTTGTTCTTGAAAAATCATTTGGAATATGGCTGTATACTACGGGTATTAAAAATTGATATATAGCAATTGTGGCTATTACCACAAATACTATCATTAGTACATTTTTTTTACCATAAATTTGTTCAAGAATCAATTTATTTTGATTTTGTTTATTGTTAAATTCATCACTTTTTTACTGATGGATGCAATTTTAATAAAATTTTTAATGTCGATCATTTTTGAATTGATAAAAATATTTTCAAACATTAAATTATCGCCTGATTTTATATCGATTGAAGGAGAATTTTTAGAATTGATATTTATGTTTTTAAACTCAATTTTTTGATTTTGTTTTGAAACAATAAAAATTGGGGCTTGCTTAGTTCTTTTAATCTTAATACTATCAAATAAAATATTATTTGCCATTTCGGTTTGTATGCATAACCCATATTGTTTCGATGTAGAATCAATGGTGATATTTTTTATTAAAATATTATCCAATCTACCACTTAAATTAATGCCCCTTGCACAATTATAGGCCGAACAATCAATCAATTTAACATTGGTAATTTTATTTAATCCATTGTTGATTTCAGTAATATTAAATGCTTGAGAGTTTACGCAGTTTTTTACATTATTTTTTTTGATAATAATATTTTCAAGATTGCAATGAGCGGCTTGAATTTTTATTCCTTCTAATCCTGCCCATTCAACTTTATTGTTTTCAATTGTTGTATTTGAAGTTGAAATATATAAACCATGTTGCCCAATAATATGATGGATAAAATTATTAGCAATTACAATTTGTAAAGCGGTGCCTGTTTTGCCTTGGCTGGTTATAATTCCTTGGTTTGTATAACAAATTTCGTTATTCGTTATTGTAATATTTTCAAGAGAATTAAATTTATCTAATACGGATAGATTAATTCCGAATTGATAGTTATCCAACATTTTCAGTTTTGTTCCTTTTAAATGAGTTCCTTCAATGTAATTATTTTCGATGGTAATATTTTTTCCTCCAGTTATATAAATGGCAGTAAAAGGAATATTATAAAACTTACAATTTTCGATAGTAACATTTTCACAGCCATATAAATCAATACCTCTATCCATAATACTTGTTGAGCCTTTACGCTTTGAATTGTATAAACCACAGCCATAAAAATTTATATTGCTGATATTAATTTTAGTTAAATTTTTTGCAATAAATATTTGAGTATTTATACTTGATTGTGTTATTGAGCAATTTGGATTTGCCGTAATTATTATATTCTGATTAATTACTAAAGGTTTCGAAATAATAAATTTTCCGCTTGGCAATGTTGCTGGTTTGTTGCTAGTAATAGCTTGGTTGATGATGTTTTGCAATTTTTCGTTATCATTGTTTAACGAATATTTCATATCGCCATTGCTTAAAACAATTTTAGCTAAGCAAATAAAACAAATTAGTAAAATATAGCTTTTAAATTTCATTGTATGTGATTGATTATGGTTAAGTTTCTACCAAATAGTTTGCCTAAAAATTTTAACATTAAGTACAATAAAATTAAGGTAAATAGCCCTACATTAAAATAATAGGTAGGAGAGCCAGCTATCCATGTGCCTATTAAAACGAATGAGGATACGTAAATTAAATTTCGAAAAAGGCTTTTTGGTTTTGATAGAAATCTAAAGTATAAATATTTTAAGAAAAAGCTGATAAATATTGGGATTAACAAAATACCAAACCAACCAAAATTGTAATAAATGGATGCCCAGCTTGAAGGAGGAGCATTACCCCTTACCCCATTTCCACCATATAATAACGAAAATATTTTTCCTGAAAGGTTGCTGCCATCTACTCCAGGAGCTAAGCCAATAAAGGCTTTTGCCCATTCGCCTCCCCATTGTGTGGGTTGATAATACATGATTTTTCGAAAACCAATTACAGAGCCTAATTGATTGGCTGTTGAAATTCGTCTTTGTGTTGATTCATATAAACCTTGTATATTTCCAGTTAAAGTTTTATTACCCTTGTTTG
>JBEEMV010000157.1:0-10127 GCA_041192505.1 Bacteroidota bacterium | reverse complement strand
TTGTTGCAGTTTTTCATCTGTACCAAATAAAATATTTTCTTTTACAGTATCGCTAAATAAAAAAACATCTTGTGGTACATAGCCAATATGGCTTCGCAATTGAAATAAATTAATGTCTTTAATTTTTTTGCCATCAATAAAAATTTCGCCTTCGGTGGTTTCAATCATTCTAGTTAATAATTGTGCAATGGTAGTTTTACCAATTCCGTTTTTACCAACAATTGCAATTTTTTCGCCAGCTTTAATTTTGAAACTTACATTCTGCAAGGCTTTTATGCCTGTGTTAGCATAAGTAAGCGAAACATTTTTAAATTCGATTTCGCCTTCAAATTTTAAATTAGTATCAATTGCTGAATTTTCGATAGCAGGTTTTGTATCTAAAAATTCGTTGATGCGGCGTTGCGATACAATGGCTCGTTGAATGGTACTAGCTACCCAACCTAATGATGTAACAGGCCAAACCAACATGGTTACATACAAAATAAATTCGGCAATATGCCCTGTTGAAATTTGATTCAAAGCCACCAAGTGTCCGCCTTTCCAGATTACACCAATAGTGCTTACGCCAATTAATAATCCTAATAATGGAAAATAAACAGCTTCAACTTTTGCTAATGAAATGGAAAGTGTTTTGTATTTTTTTGTTTCTTTTTCAAAATGTAATTGAACAGCTTTTTCTTGAACAAATGATTGTATAACCCTTACACCACTAAAAGTTTCTTGGCTAATGGTAGTAAGATTTGATAATTGCGATTGTATTTTTTCGCTTCGTTTATTAATAATTTGATTTACAAAATAAACCGATAATGATAGAATAGGCAATGGCATTAATGCATAAATAGCCAACGAACTATTTACATGAAACATTACATACACCACCAAAATTATCAATGTTATTAAATTTCCTAAATACATTAATGCAGGACCAGTAAAGTTTCTTACACGACTTACATCTTCGGTAAGCCTTGCCATTAAATCGCCAGTTCTATTAAGTTTAAAAAATGTTGAATCTAAAGATTGATAATGATTGTAAATATCGTTGCGTTGGTCAAACTCCATTCGGCGGCTCATTACAATTAAAGTTTGGCGCATTAAAAACATAAACAAACCACGAAGAATTGCTAAGCCCACAACAACAAATGCAAATTTTAAAATCACCGAATTTAATGTAGTTTCATCTTTCGAAATTAAAACTTGTTGCACCGTATTAAATGCACCACGAACACTTATTGGAATAAAAACATTAAATACATTTTGCAAAATTACACATGCTGCACCACCTGCCAACAGCCATTTGTAGCGTTTAAAATAGGGCAATAAACTGATTATTTCTTTCATAGAAAATATGCAACAACAATTTTGAAATCAAACAGAGGAAACAAAAAACAATTGCTAATGTTGTAAGCTAAAATGAATAATTGGGGTAATTGTAACCATAGGGATAATGAAAACTATCCATTAGTTTTTGTTGCTGCAATGAAGTTATACTTTATTCGTATTGCTTCCATTTCTTCTTTTAAAATGTCGGGATGTTTCCAATATTTTTCGCTCAATTTTTCTCTTATTTCCCTCATCATTTTTACTGCGTCAAATTTTTTATTCGTTTCCATCTTCTTTTGGTTTTAAAATTTCTCTTGGTGTTCTTATTTCAATCATTTTGTATCCAAGTCTGAAATTGATTGAGTTGTAAAGTCTTATACGATCAAGATTTACAATATGTTTAAAATTCCAACTTGCTAAAACATCAGCATTATTTATTGTTGCCAGTGCTATGTGCAATGCATCGTTGTAGCTTTTATTTGTTAATGCACCTTCGTTTATATAAGTTTCTGCAAGTTTAATTGCTTCATCATTAATGCTAATTGCAACACGATATTCGTTTGGAATTTCTTTTACCTTTTCTCTAATCTCTTGTCTTGCAAATTCAAGTTCTTGAAGGGTTAAATCGGAAAGCATTATTTGCTTAGCCCCTACAACAAATTCTTGAAAAAGAGCATTACTCCATTCTTTAAATTCTTCATCAAAGCAACCACCAATTACTGATGTGTCGGTATAAACATTCATGCTTCAAAGATAAGGAAAGTTGATTTGAATTACTAAAATTAAAACCGACGTTGAAAAATTTAAGACAAAATTATTAATAGTACTTTTGATGTATCTTGCTGTAGCTTCAAAGCCAATCATGAATTCAAATTTATTACAAATAAAAAATCTTAGCATCGGTTTTACTTCGCAAAGTAAAGCGGTAAACCAAATCAGTTTTGATATTGGCAAAGGCGAAATTGTTGGTTTGGTAGGTGAATCGGGAAGTGGAAAATCTGTTACGGCGCTTTCCATTATGCAATTGTTGGATAAAAATGCAACAAGCATTTTGGCTGATGAATTTATTTTTTTTGATACAGAAAATTCAGTTGTGAATTTGATGGAAATTGATAAAAAATCAGTTGTTCCGAAATTCACTTTTCCCTCTCCTTTTGGAGAGGGATTAAAGGGTGAGGTAAATAAAAAGAAAGAATTTCGGAACAACGATTCTGCTATCAGAAAATTAAGAGGCAATAAAATTGCCATGATTTTTCAAGAACCAACTACTTCTTTAAATCCTGTATTTACTTGTGGCGAACAAGTGATGGAAGCAATTTTAACACATCAAAATATTTCGAAAAAAGAAGCTGCAACACAAACCATACATTGGTTTACAAAAGTAGAATTAGATAATGCTGAAATTGTTTTCGAAAAATATCCGCATCAATTAAGTGGCGGACAAAAACAACGGGTAATGATTGCTATGGCAATGTGTAATCAACCTAGTTTATTAATTGCCGATGAACCAACAACGGCGCTAGATGTAACCATACAAGCTTCCATCATTAAATTGATGAAAAAGTTGCAACAAGAAAATAATATGAGCATGCTTTTTATATCACATGATATAGGTTTGGTGGCTGATTTGGCTGATAGAATTATGGTGATGAAAGATGGCGAAATTGTAGAACAAGGATTGAAAGATGAAATTGTTAATCACCCGAAACATAGCTATACTAAAGCATTGCTGGCATGTAAACCTTCTTTAAAAATAAAAACAGAACGACTTACAACTATACATAATTTTGAAAAGCAGAGCGATGTTTTTATCAAAAATGTAAATGAAATTTCTGTTGCAACGCAACAAAAAAGGGTAACGGAATTAAGCCAAAGAGAAAATATTTTGGAAGTAAAAAATGTATCGGTTGAATATGCTGTAAATAAAAATTGGTTGTTTAAAGCTGATAATTTTAAAGCAGTAAAAAATATTTCATTCGAAATAAAAAAAGGCGAAACATTGGGTTTAGTGGGCGAAAGCGGAAGTGGTAAAACAACGATTGGTAAAGCCATTGTGGGTTTGAATAAAATAGCTGAAGGCGAAATATTATTTAATGGAAAAAATATTTTTCAGAAAAACAAAAAGGAAAATTTAGACATAAAAAAACAATTACAATTTATATTTCAAGATTCGTATTCAAGCCTTAATCCACGAATAAAAATTGGTGATGTAATTGAAGAGCCATTAAAAACTCATGGTTTATATGGCAATGAAAAACAGCGAAAAGAAAAGGTAATAGATTGGTTGCAAAAAGTAAATCTTTCGGCTGATTACCACCACCATTATCCGCATCAATTAAGTGGTGGGCAGCGGCAGCGCATTGTTATTGCAAGGGCTTTAGCCGTTGAGCCTTTGTGTGTTATAGCTGATGAGCCAGTTTCGAATTTAGATGTAAGCATACAAGCCCAAGTGCTTAATTTATTGGTTGATTTAAAAAATGAAATCAACTTTTCATGCTTATTTATTTCGCACGATTTAGCCGTTGTAAATTTTATGAGTGATAGAATTATGGTAATGAATAATGGAGCGATAGAAGAAATTAATTCGGCTTATGAAATTTTGCAAAATCCACAAACCGATTACACTAAAAAATTATTAGCAGCCATTCCTAAGCAGCATTAAATCTCTTTCAAATTTGATGCAAGGCACCAGCCTACTTTGCCATCGCTAAGCCTAATATTTTGCCAGCCATTGCTCAATTTAATTTCTACAACTTTGGTGCCTTCGTGTAGTACAAACAAATCTGTTGATGATTCATCGGGTGCCGATTTTACAGTGATATTGGATGAAATAATAATAGCCGATTTAGTATGGGAAGAAAGCAAATTTGATTGCCAACTGATGAACAAAAATAAAATGCCTAATATCAATCCTAACCATATAAGTCGCCTTCCTGCTATGGTATACGAAAATGAAAAGTAATACAATAACCAACCTATTAGCATAAGCCACAAAAAAGAAATAGCTATTATGCACCATATTTTGGTAGAGAAAAAATGCAACATATTTTTCCAATATAGGAATAAGAAAAAATCGGGTGTGGCATCAAATTTATCAATCAATCTAAGATTCGAGATTTTTAAATTGATTTCAATATCTTCATCATTTGGTGCAAGTTGATGGGCTTTTTCATAGCACCAAACAGCCATACCCATTTGATGATTTTTGAAATATGCATTACCTGCATTATAGTATAATTCGGCATTGCTAATGTTTTTCTTCATCATGCTATCATATAAATTAATAGCTGCTGCGTAGTTTTTACTTTGGTAGGCATGATTAGCTAACTGCCATACTGTATTGGCTTTATCGGCTTTTACATATTGGTATCCTAAGAATAAAAAAACAAACAATACTATTTTTTTCATGCTGTAAAAATATTTATTCTATGGTATTGAAACGAAAAATAAAAATTGATTTAACAATTTTTTTTAGCGTTTCGCCACCCTAAAAAGAAAGACAAAACAAAACAGTACCGTTTTCGGTATTGTTTGTATAGCTGCTAGCTAATACTGTTCAAACCAGTCAAATTTTTCTCTAATGATATTTGCCTTTTCTTTTTTTATATAATTCAAAAACGACAAGGCAACAGGCGAATGATTTTTTCCTTTTAGCCATATTAAATTCCACACTGATTTAATTGGAAACCCTTTTACGGGTATAATTTGTAACTCTCCATTGTGCAATTCATTTTTAATTCCAATCAACGGCATAATAGAACAGCCTAATCCTGCAATCACAGCTTGCTTCACCGCTTCGTTTGAAGTCAACTCCATTTTTTTTCTTACAGGTAAATTATTTTTTTGAATAAATTTTTCCATCGTTTGTCTTGTGCCCGAACCTGCCTCCCTATATATCAATGGTAGCGTTTCAAAAATTGATTTATCATACAACTTGTTTTTAAATTTTTGTTTTGCATTGCTCACTACATACAATTTGTTTTGCATTAGTTCTATTTTTTCAAATTGAATAGTATCAGGTAAAACAGACACTAATGAAAAATCAACTTCGTTTTTTTCCAAACTTTCAACCACCTTTAATTTATTGGTTACATCCAACATCAATTCAATTCCTTCATGCTGTTTCAAGAAGTCAGTCAAAAAATATGGCATCACATACTTACCTGTTGACACGATTGAAAATTTTAGCCGACCTGTTAACTGACCTTTATGTGCCTGTGTTTTGTAGTTAATAGCATGAACTTGATTTAAAATATTTTCCGCTGCAACAGCAATTTCTTTCCCAAAATCAGTAATAAAAATTTTTCTACCAACTATTTCTGTTAGCGGAATATCAAACTGCTCTTGAAAATTTTTGAGTTGAATGGACACAGCAGGTTGCGTTAAGTGCAACTCTTCTGATGCCTTTGTTACGCTTTGCGTTTGAGTAATTTTTAAAAATATCCGTAGTTGGTTGAATGTGTAATTCATAAATTTAATTTATGATAATCATTGCAAAGATAAATGAAAACTTATGAATTACTATACTCACTTTTGCGGCATCAAAAAAAACAAATCAAAATAATATGACAAAAACAAAGTTCATTTCAGCAGCATTATTTGCAACAGTATTTTTTGCTTCATGTACTCAAACACAAAAGCAACCGAACAATTCTCAAATATCAAATTCCCAAGTTGAGGTTAAACAAGTTGCCATTAAAACACCTGACGAAGCACTTGCAGAACTTAAAAATGGTAACCAAAGATTTCTTGATGGCAAGCAAATTAACACCAACTACAAAGAAGAAATTGAACAAACAAAAGCTGACCAACATCCTCACTCACTTATTCTTTCGTGTTTAGATTCTCGTATTCCACCAGAGATAATTTTTGACCAAGGAATCGGAAATATTTTTGTGGCAAGAGTAGCAGGAAACATAGAAGACCCAAATGTTTTAGGAAGTATGGAGTTTGCCACAAAGGTGAAAGGAACAAAACTAATAGTAGTGATGGGACACAATAAATGCGGAGCTGTTAAAGGAGCAATAGACAATGCTGACTTAGGAAATCTTACACAACTTGTTGAGCAAATTAAACCAGCCATATCAGGCGACAAATCAGATATGGATTTGATGCTTACAGAAACTTCTAAGAAAAATGTAGAACTAACTATTGCTGATATTCTAAAACAAAGCCCTGTAATAAGTGAATTAGTAAAGCAAGGCACAGTAAAAATTGTAGGTGCATTTTACGACATCACCACAGGCAAAGTAAGTTTCATAGATTAATTCTAACAATGGAAAACAATAAACTTTTTTTAGTGTGTCCGTTTTCCTGCATGGAAAATTTTATACGACAAAAATATGGTGATGATGTTTTTTTCATCACCGCAATGGGAACTGTTTTTAAATTGGAAGAAAGAGAATATTTAGAAACTATCAAACAATTTATAAGTCGTGAAAATATAACTGAAATTTTTGTTGTCAGCGATACTTCATGTCGCTTTATAAAAAATGTTTTGAAAAATGAAATAAATTCTGGAAGTCATTCCGAAACAGTAATTCAAAATCTGTTGAGAGATAATTATGCTTTAGTAATGAATGAAAAAACAATAGAACAGCAACAAATAAAATTAGCTCAACTCATTGTTAATTATCAAGCAGAAGAATTAAAAAAAACTAATTGCCTTCAACAACAAATCCTTCAAAACAAAATCCTAATCAGAGAACTTGTTACTTCAAAAAATTCAAATCAAATAATTCAACTAACCATTAAACAATAACTAAAACATACGGATGGACTTCCATAGCTTAATTTCAAATCTCACCAACCCTACATTACTATTTTTTGTCTTAGGCGTTTTTGCCGTGATGGTAAAAAGCGACCTTGAAATTCCTGCATCATCAAGCAAATTTATTTCGCTGTATCTGCTTTTCTCTATTGGCTTCAAAGGTGGACAAGAATTATCGCATAGCGGTTTTACTGCTGAAATAATCTACTCCCTTTTATTCGGACTTGCTATTGCATCCATCATTCCGCTTTACACTTTTTTTATTCTTAAACACAAAATGAGTATTAGCGATGCAGGTGCTGTGGCTGCTGCTTATGGTTCAGTAAGTGCTGTAACTTTTGTTGCAGCAGTTTCATTTTTAGAAGCACAAAAAATTAGTTATGGCGGACACATGGTTGCCGTAATGGCATTGATGGAATCGCCTGCAATTATTATGGGAGTTATTTTGTTGATGAAATATGATTCAGAAAATCGTAGCGAAGGAAAATTAACCGAAACAATAAAACATTCCTTTACCAATGGAAGTGTGTTGATGATTCTTGGAAGTTTAATTATTGGCTTAATAGCCGACACCAAACAAGCCGAAGGAATTAAACCCTTTACAACAGATATTTTCAAAGGGTTTCTTGCCATCTTTTTATTAGAAATGGGAATGGTAACCGCAAGGAGATTTTCAGCATTCAAAAAATACGGATGGTTTGCAACTGTATTCGCAATCGTAGTGCCGCTGATAAATGGTTGTGTGGTAGCAGCACTTAGCGGTTTGTTTATTCACGACATCGGCAACCGTTTTATTTTCGCCATTCTTGCTGCAAGTGCATCTTATATTGCAGTGCCTGCCGCCATGCGTTTAGCAGCACCCAAAGCCGACCCTGGGCTTTATATTCCAATGGCATTAGGCATTACGTTTCCTTTCAACATCACTATTGGAATGCCTTTGTATTATTTAATTGTCCAAAACTTTTGAAATATTATTTCTACATAAACCAGTTAAAGCCTAGCCGCCACGGATTTGCAATCCGATTCTATTGAGCAAAGGATTTAAAATCCTAATTTATCATTGCTGGCGAAAGTCTGAAGCGTAAGAAAAGCGTATAACCGCCTTCAATTATTTTATTAAAAATAGATTAATGAATTTATTTTTCTAACAATAAAGTACTACCCAAATTCAAATCGGCATTTGATGCCAAGTTGTTATTGTCTTTAATTAAAGCAATCGAGTTTTTAGGATATTTTTTAGCAATGTTTTCTATCGAATCGCCTTGCTTAATAATGTACACAAAATATTCTTTTAAATAATTATCACCTTCGGAAACAACTGTTGTTGCTACATTGCTAACCAACGAAGCCGAAATTACATCATCGTGTTTTTGAGTTTTATTCAACACCACTTCTGTATTGCTTTCAATAAAATTAGTAGTTGCATTTTCGGCAATTGTAGCTTGTGTAGATGTAGCTACCACACCATTATTGGTTAAATAAGTATTTAATTCTTGCTGTGCCGAATAGCTATTTATAGCATCCATTAATCCTAAAAAATGTGGTACATAATTACGAGTTTCACGAGGCAAATATTTGGATACTTCCCAAAAATCGTTGGCACCATTTGCTTTGTTCACAGCGTAATCTATTAAGCCTTCGCCACAGTTGTAAGCTGCTATTGCCAAGTGCCAATTATTGTATTGATTGTATAATTTTTTAAAATAAGAAGCTGCTGCTCGGGTAGATTTTTCGGGGTTTAGGCGCTCATCTATTTGTCTATTTACTTTTAAACCATAGGTAACAGCCGTGCCTCTCATAAATTGCCACATGCCCCTAGCACCAGCCCGTGATGTGGCTTTTGGGTTATAATTAGATTCAACATAAGCCAAATATTTTAACTCGGTTGGTATGCCTTCTTCATTAAAAATATTTTCAATCATTTGAAAATAGTTATGCCCACATTCTAATACACGTTTTACTTTTTTATTGTCTTGGGCTTGATACGATTCACTAAAATTTTGAACATCATCATTATAAGATATATCAATTGATGATATAGTGGCAAACGATGCTACATTATCAGCATCAGTAATTACCGAATCTTTTTTAATACCATACGAAAAAGCTGAAACCACAAATAATTGTAACACAGCCAACACAAAAAATATTTTTTTGTAAACCTTCATTCTTCTTTAATTTTTTTGATTGGTTTGAATTGAATTCATACACCAGTTTGAAAAAGCCATTAGCTTTTGTTCGCTAAATTTTTTACTCATAATCTGAAATCCAAATGGCATTCCATTGCTATGCATACCCAATGGTAATGATATACCTGGTATGCCTGCAATATTTGCCAATACTGTATAAATATCATTCAGATACATAGCAATAGGATCTTTTTTATCGCCAAAACCAAAAGCCACTGTAGGTGTAGTAGGTGTAATTAAAAAATCATACTCATCTAATAATTGATTCATTTCATTAGTAACCATTCTACGCACTTTTTGTGCTTTTGAATAATAGGCATCATAAAATCCTTCGCTAAGCACAAATGTGCCCAGCATTATTCTTCGTTTTACTTCTTTGCCAAATCCTTCGGCTCTCGATTTTTTATAAACGCTTTCTAAATCAGTAGCATTAGGGCTTCTATAGCCATATCTAACACCATCGTATCTTGATAAATTGCTTGATGCTTCGGCGGTGGTAAGCACATAATAAGTAGGAATTAAATAATCTAACTTATCAAATTTTTCAGTACCAATTGTAGCACCATTCGATTTTAAAATTTGCAAAATATCCATTGTGCGTTGCTTAATTTCTGTATCTAATCCTTCCGAATCCATTACAGATGGCAAATAAGCAATTTTTATTTTTGATATATCAATATCGGTAGAAGTAAAACTTTCTACTTTTTTTAACGAACAAGTGCTATCGTTTTTATCGGCACCACTCATTATTTCCATCATCAAACCTGCATCAGTAGTGTTGTGTGCAAATACACCAATTTGATCAAATGAGGAAGCATACGCCAATAAACCATAACGTGATATTCGAC
>JBEEMV010000156.1:0-7703 GCA_041192505.1 Bacteroidota bacterium | reverse complement strand
AAGAAGCAAAGCCACACAGCAATCCTTTATATTCAAAAACAGGAAAACCCCATTTAATAGTTTCATTTGCTTGGGGGCAAGCCTTATGAACCGAAGCTCTTATGCTTTTTAAAATAGGCTGTGCAAAGGGTTGAGCTTTGACTATATAATCATCAATTCGTTTATCAATAGTGGGCATAACGATATAAATGTTTAATTTTGTTACATCAAAAATAAAATATTAACGGCTCATTTTTCGTTTAAAATATACCATTGAAATATTTAACTACCATATTGCTTTTTTTATTGCTGCCCGTATTAGGTTTTTGTCAGGCTTCTGTTCATCTTAATTGTATAAAAACTTTATTAAATGGCGATGTAGATTTAAGTTGGAATGTGCCCACCACGGCTTGCCCTACAGGGTGTTTTGTATCGTATGATGTATATGCTTCAACCGCTGGTAAAAGCGGCGTTTATAGTTTGCTTACATCTATCAATAATGCTGCTACCACCACTTATACGCATGTAGGAGCAAACGGAAACAACAAACAAAATATTTTTTATTTCGTGCAAACAATTTGTAATTGTGGAGCAGGAAATATTGTAGTCAATAGCGATACGGCAGGCAATTCATTATTGGCTACACCTATTATTAATTATATTACGGTAAAAGGAAATGTGGTGGTAATGAATTGGCAACCCAGCACATCATCGCAAACTTATGCTTACCAATTGTATTATATTGATGGCACTGGCGCACATATTTTAGATACTGTAAATGGCATTAACACTGTATTTTTTAGCGATAGCACTTTTAATCCGAATACACAAAGTGTTACTTTTTCTATTGCATCAATTGATAGTTGTGGCACCAAAGGGTTGTTTAACAACACCAATCCACAGCATACACTTTTCCTTCAATCATCGGTTGATAGATGCAATCAGTCTATTAATTTAAATTGGAATGCCTATAACAATTGGGTAAATGGTGTAAACAAATATAATGTGTATGTAAAATTAAATCACGATACATTTAAAATTGCTAAAACCCTTACACCGCTTGAGTTGTCAACTTTTTTATCGGGTTATAAAGATGGCGATACAGTGCAAATATATATTCAGGCTTTAGAAGGTAGCTCGGCATATATTTCCAATTCAAATAAGATAACCATTATTATGAATATAGTACAACCCCCATTATTCACATTAATGCAAACATGCACTATTGAAAACAATACGGATGTAAAACTTCAGTTTGTGTTAGATGCCAATGCCGATTTAAAAGCTTATAGCATTTACAGAAGCATTGATAATATTAATTATTCATTAATCAGCACTCAAAATGCGCCACCCATTATTACTTCAGCGCCGATTAATTTTATTGATAATGCCGCTGATTTTCATCACACAAAATATTATTATAAAGTTTTTTCGATAGATAGTTGTGGCAGAAAACATGAAGGCACAAAAGCAAACACTGTTTATTTAACGGGTGATATTACCAGCTACAACACTGTAAATTTATTTTGGAATAAATTTAATATTGATAGTGGTATAGTAAAATCGTATACCATTTTAAGAAGCCGAAATGCTTGGCAAACCTTTGCAGTAGTAGGCAGTACAACTCCTTTAGATTCTACATTATGGGCAGATAATTTACGTGATTTGTATGATTCACAAGATAGTTTTGAATATCGAATTCAAACTGAATACTATTTTACAAATCCATTATTAAGTTCGTTTAACCTTAGTTATTCTAACGATTTAATTATACATCCTAATTCTGAAATATTTATTCCCAATACTATTTTTCCGAAAGGCAAAAACAATGTGTTTAAACCCATCATTACTTTCCCCGATATTGTAAATTATAACCTTGTTATTTTTAATCGATTAGGCGAAAAAATATTTATCAGCGAAAGCTACAATACAGGATGGGATGGCACTTTTGGCGGTAATGAAGTACCTCAAGGCAATTATACCTATCAAATTACATTTGAAAAACCTGACGGCAAAAAATTTGTAAAACAGGGAAATTGTGTAGTTGTTTATTAATGCTATTTTATCAAACTCAACAATCTACTCCAACGAATAGATTTAAATAAATTTGATGCATTGCTATCCCAGCTCATCCAAACCATCCAAGCTTTTCCTACTATATGATCTTCGGGTACAAACCCCCAAAAGCGGCTATCGGCGCTGTTGTGGCGGTTATCGCCCATCATCCAATAATAATCCATTTTAAAAGTATATTGCGATGCTTGTTTGCCATTAATCAAAAATTGATTTCCGTT
The DNA here is from genome assembly GCA_041192505.1 of Bacteroidota bacterium. Taxonomy (GTDB): domain Bacteria; phylum Bacteroidota; class Bacteroidia; order Chitinophagales; family CAIODY01; genus CAIODY01. Next base: position 5,430 of record JBEEMV010000156.1, on the reverse strand, counting down.
TTCAACTAAAGTATTGCCTTCGTAAACCGTAATAAGGTCTCTATAAAAACAAATATTATTCGAATCTAAATTTATGGTTACTCCTTTTTTCGGAATCCAAATGGTGCCATAATTATCTACATTCCAAGGATATTTTTTATTGTCGTAAGGAAATAAAACTTCTTCAATTGTTTCATTTGGGCGAATGGCAGGAATTACATTTTTAATATTTCCCATCGCTTTTAATTTCTCAATGCTGCCTTCGGTAGCCAGCAAGCGATATGAGTTATTACCAATTGGTCCATATTCATTAATGTTTAATTCTTGCATTATTTCATCATTAAGCTCCGAGCCATTGGTAATAATTACATACTCCATTTCACCCTCAGGTGCTTTATATGCTGGCTTTCCGTTAATATATAAAACCGAATTAATTACTTTTAAACTATCGCCTGGTAAACCTACACAACGTTTAATATAGTTTTCACGTTTATCTACTGGTCTAGGTATTTTGTAATCAATAGGATAGTTAAACACCACCACATCATTACGTTGTACACTTCCAAAACCTGGTAAGCGATGATAATCTAATTTAATAATTTCGCTATACGCTTTTGTGCCAATAATAGGCATGGTATGATGGGCAAACGGAAAAGCAATGGGCGTATTAGGAATACGTGGACCATAACTTAATTTGCTTACAAATAAAAAATCGCCAACCAATAAAGTTTTTTCCATGGATGGTGTAGGGATGGTATAAGCTTCAACAAAAAATGTACGAATTAATGTAGCAGCTACTACTGCAAACACAATGGCATCAACCCATTCACGAGATTTTGATTTTTTCTTTTTCGGCTCAGTTGATTCGTCGGTTTTCTTTTTCCAAAAATATATATTCATAAAATTTTTTGCTTTGATTTGTTTAGGCTTCGATGTAACGAAACAGAATTTGTATTATTTTTAATTAAGAATTATTTAACGATTGCATTTTTTGAACCTTTCTTCTATGTCGCCACCACATAACGCCACCAACAGTAAGCAAAGCATAAGGACCCATTAGCAAATAAAAAATGCCTGCGTTCAAACTTGTTGCTGTTGTATTTCCTTCTTTTAGTGATGTACGTGCAGCTTCGCCACACATAGCGCATTGCGCATTTACATCTGTATACATTAATGCAACCCCAATTAAGATGATAGCAATTAAAAAAAGTTTGTTTTTCATTTTTTGTTTTGTTTTAGTTCCTTCCGCTTCGTTCCTCAGCGTCAGGATGACGGCTTCGATTTACTTGTCATGGTGAGCTTGTCGAACCATCATGTTTATTTTTTCGGTGGAAAATTTTTTACTTTCATCATCACTTCATCGTTCAATGTTTTTTTATAGTCCATCATTTTATTGAGTAATTTTTCGTCATTGCTTGCTAAAATTTGCATCGCTAAAATGCCTGCATTTTTTGCAGCATTTAATGCCACAGTAGCCACAGGTACACCATTTGGCATTTGTAAAATAGATAAAATAGAATCCCAACCATCTATCGAATTACTTGATTTTACTGGTACACCAATTACAGGTAATGGCGTTAAACTTGCCACCATGCCCGGCAAATGAGCTGCACCACCAGCGCCAGCAATAATTACTTTCAATCCTTTTGTATGTGCTTTTGTAGCATAATCCATCATGCGTTTTGGTGTACGATGTGCCGATACAATGGTACATTCATGCGCAATATTTTGCGATGATAAAAATTCGGATGCGGCTTGCATTACGCCCCAGTCGCTATCGCTGCCCATGATGATGCCTACTAAAGGCATTTCACTATTATGTTTTCCTTTACCCATTGTGCTGTTTTTTTTGCTTCATTAATATCATTGTGCAAAACGGTTACATGCCCCATTTTGCGAAATGGTTTTGTTTTTTTCTTACCGTAAATATGAATTTTTACACCTTCTTTTTTTAGGCAATTATTTAATCCTTCGTAATATACATCGCCTTCAAAGCCGCTTGCACCCAACAAATTTACCATTGCCGATGGCATTTTAATTTCGGTACTTCCTAATGGTAAATTTAATATGCCCCGTATGTGTTGTTCGTATTGCGATGTAATGCTGCTTTCAATAGTTTGATGTCCGCTGTTGTGTGGTCGTGGTGCCACTTCGTTGATGAGCAACTGATTATTTTCATCCACAAAAAATTCAACAGCCAATAATCCACAAATATCAAATGCTCTAATCAATTGTGTAGCAAGGGCTTCAGCTTGTTCGGCAATTTCGATTTCAATTTGTGCAGGAAATAAAAGTAAGTCTAGCATGTTTGCGCCATCATGAAAATCCATTTCAACTGCAGGATAGCAGCGCACTTCATCGTTTTCATTTCGAGATGCAATCACCGCAATTTCGGTTTTCATTTTTATTTTTCTTTCCATCACACAAGGCAAATCCATCAAATCATTGGCTTCATTTTTTGATGAACAAACATAAACGCCCTTGCCATCGTACCCAGCTTTTCGGCTTTTTTGCACGGCTTCAAAATTCCATTTTTCGGCTACCGCAAATGCTTCATTTTTATTTTCACATAAAATAAATTCGGAAGTAGGAAAATTATTTTTTTGATAAAATAATTTCTGCAAACCTTTATCCTGTATGGTTTCTAATGCCGATGGGTTTGGATGAACAATTACACCTTCGGCTTTTAATTGCTTTAATGCTTCTACATTTACATGTTCAATTTCGATGGTAAGCACATCGCAAGTTTTACCAAAATTATAAACCGTTTCAAAATCTTGCAGGCTGCCATTTGTAAATTCATTACACAAATTTTTACAAGCAGATTCGGTTGATGGCTCTAATACTTTAGTAAAAATATCCCAAGTATTGGTGCATTGCAAAAGCATTTTACCCAGCTGTCCGCCGCCTAAAATGCCTAATTTTTTTGATGACGAAATAAATGAAGTGTTCATTGTTGAAGGGTGCAAAAATAACAAATTATAGCAGCTTAATGCTATTGTTTTTTTTCTTCAATGGCTTGAAATTGTAAAACAATTTTTCCCTCTTTAGTTAATAGCTGCAATTTATCGGCAGTAATTAAATAGGCTTCGGCAAGTTTTAGATTAGCAATTAATTTTTCTTCTTGTTGCATATTTTCACAATGCATTTTTGTACGCCCAATGTTCGAAAACTGAATGGCAGTATTCATTTGCTTACACACACCCCATATTTGATTACAACTTGCATTACCCTTAAAACTTTTATCATCTACAATTTTAATGTAAGTTGGTTTTTCAAAATTAACAGCGATTGCTTTTCCGTTTATGTTTGTTAAAACCCATTTTGTATTCATAAATCTTGCAGTGGGTTCTTCAATTTTTGGTAAATTATCCTTTTTAAAAACACTACACGATGCTAAAAATATGGCTGCTGAAAGAATCAAAAAATAAACTTGTTTCATTACTTAAATGTTTCTACAAAATTAAAAAAGCCCAGCGTTAATTAAAACACAAGGCCTTTTTAGTTTAGGTTTTATTGGTAAATATATAAAATTATTTCATGTTATGAAATACCTGTTGCACATCATCATCTTGTTCAATTCTATCTACCAAAGCTAAAACTCTTTCAGCTGTTGCTTCATCACAATCTACTAATGTATGAGGAATTCGTTGCAGCTCGGCACTTATCACATTTATATTTTTGTCTTCTAATGCTTTTGTCATTTTACCAAAATCGGCAAATGGAGTGTAAAAAATAATTACGCCTTCTTCATCATCAAACATAAATTCTTCGCAGCCAAAATCAATTAATTCAAACTCTAATTCTTCGGAATTAATGTTTTCATTTTTAATTTTAAAAACGCCTTTGCGTTCAAAAATAAAATCTAACGAACCACTTTTACCCATTGCTCCATCAAACTTTGCAAAATACGAACGGATATTAGCAACCGACCTTGTATTGTTATCTGTAGCACACTCTACATAAATACCCACACCACCTACGCCATAGCCTTCAAATGTTACTTCTTCGTAGTTGGCTTGGTCTTTACTATTAGCTCGTTTTATGGCATTATCAATAGTGCTTTTAGGCATATTTAATGCCTTTGCATTTTTAATAATAGTACGCAATCTAGCATTGGCATCAGGGTCAGGTCCACCAGCTTTTACAGCTATCGCTATTTCTTTACCAATTCGAGTAAAGGCTTTGCCCATTTTATCCCAACGAGCAAACATTTTATGTTTTCGTGTTTCAAATATTCTACCCATAATTTATTATTTTATTAATTTTTTTGAGAAGGCGAAAATAATGAAATTTAGAGAGTGTATTGAATTTAGTTAAAAGATATTCGAGTTAAAATCGTGAGATTATTTTTCGTATAAAATTTTAGCTACAGTAGTTTCTGTGCCATCAGCATTGGTACAAAAAACTAAATAAACACCTGTCGATGTTTTTTCGCCTTTTAAATTTTTTCCATCCCAAATGGCTTGTCCACCCAATGCTTTGGTTGAATAAATAAGTTGTCCGTTTATATCAGTAATTTTAACAAAAGCATTATCTACCAAGCCTCTAACAGCAATTGTTCCTACATAATTATGTGGTATAGGATTAGGAAACACTAATACATTTTCATTTTTTTCACCACCACCAGTAGCAGTACCTTTAAAAGAACACACTCCATTATCGGTAGCAAAAAACACTTCGCCTGTTGTATTGTTTATTCCAATTGCGCTTACTCTATCTGATAACAATGGGCTATTATCTTGATTGAAATGGTAAATTTCTTTTGTGCCATCGGCCGACATAAGCCATACACCATGTGTTGATGAAACCCATTTTCTATTTGCTCCATCCACTTTAATATCCGAAATTACTTCGCTTGAAAAAAGATAGGCGGCTATACTATCGGTAGGATTTGATACTATTATTTGTTGGGCATCGCCACCTTTAATAATATCAGCAGCATTTGATACTACTGTAATTCCTACATCTGTTCCTATCCAAATTTGCCCATCTTTATCTTCGGCAATTGCATACACATTATTACTGGGTAAATTGCCCGAACCACCACCTTTTACTAAGTTTCGATAAGTATCATCTTTTGTATTATCTACATCGTTGCCTCGATTAAAAACTACTATGCCACCACCACCAGTAGTACCACCTACTTCATGCGTTGTCATCCAAAGCTGATTGTTTTTATCAACTATTAATTTGCCAAAATTGCTTGTGCCTATTGGTATTCTAAAACTATTCCAAACGCCATCAGCCTTTTTAACTACCACTCCGTTTGTTGCACCATAATTTGTCATCCATAAATTATTATCCGAATCAAATGCTACATCGGCAACCCTTACTGATGTTAAATCGCCGTTTGTATTAGATAATGTTGAATTGTTCTTTTTATATACTTTTAATTCGCCATTGCTCCTATCATATTCTACCAAACCCCAACCAAACGAACCAAAATAA
>JBEEMV010000155.1:0-13397 GCA_041192505.1 Bacteroidota bacterium | reverse complement strand
TCAAATTTTTCTTTGTTCAATCTATAATAATTCAAATTTTAAATTCAATTTTGTTGAGTAATGCCTTACAAAGAAATTCAGATAGAAAAAATTTATTTTACCATTAGCGAAGTGGCTGCTCAATTTACCATTGCGCCATCGGTATTGCGTTATTGGGAAAGCGAATTTATTATCATTCAACCCAAAAAAAGTAAAAAAGGCGATAGACTTTATACCAAACAAGATATTGAAAATATAAAGTTGATTTATCATTTATTGCGCACAAAAGGCTTTACTATTGAGGGTGCAAAAAAATATTTGAAAGAAAATAAAAATGCTCATCAACAATTTGAATTGGTTGAATCGTTGCAAAAATTAAAATCGTTTTTGGTAGAATTAAAAGAAAACTTGGGCTAAAAAAAATATCACATTGAACAAAATAATTTTAGTATTAAGCTTTCTGTTTATTGTTTTTAGCAATTCAATTTTTGCTCAAAAACAACATGGCGTTTTATTAAAAACAGATTCAAGCATCATCTCATCACACGGTTTTGCATCGCCCGAAAGGTTAATTTATTTAGATACAACTTTAAATAATTTTCATCAATTTCATCCAGCCTATCAGCAATTTAAAACCCCATTTTATTTTGATATAGGAAATTTAGGGCAGCCTATTTACACCTACAATCAAAAATTAAATACGCCATTTGGCTTCAATTTTCAGAAGCCCGAATACGAAGCCTTACGATTTGATATGAACCAAATGCAATTGTATAATACCTACAATAAAGTATATTCAGAATTGTATTATACCATGGCATTGAAAAGCGAAAGCATGTTAGATGCTCATCATTCGCAACGATTAACTAAAAATATTTCGTTTGATGGTAGATATAGATACATTAACGCTGATGGAATTTATTTGAATCAAGCCACTAAAATTCATAATCTTTTTTTGAATACATCTATAGTAAGCAACAATGAAAGATACCATTCGCAAATAGGTTTTTTGGTAAATAGAATATCGTTTCAGGAGAATGGTGGCACAACAATGGATTCGGTGTATGAGCAAAGTTATATTAACAAAAATGTAGTACCTACAGTGCTTACAAGTGAATCCAGCAAAGTAAAAGAAGATACTTGGCAGCTAAATAACAGTTATGATTTTGGCAAAAAATGGACAAAAAAAATTAGCGATACTTTAACCTTACATCATTATGTTCCGTTTTATCGCTTACAACATTCAGTTAAATTTGATAATCATTATAGAACAAGTAAAGATGGAAATTTTGATTCGTTGCATTATAATGCATTACCCTTTTCAACTATGGGCGATACCTTTAATTATCAAATGGTGGTGCATACTATTAGCAATAATTTTACATTCAGTATTTTAGGAAATAGTAAAATATTGAATGATAGTATTATCCTGCAACGCCCTTTTGTATTTGATATTTCGGCCGAACATCAAATAATAAAAGTTAAAAATTATAATTATAATTTAGATACTTCTAATATCAACTTTCATGCTTCGTTAAGAAGTAATTATGCATTGTGTAAACACAAATTAAGTGGTGAGGCTACCTTGGATTATTCGGCAACAGGCTACAATAAAGGCAATTACAAGTTTTTAGGATTTGTGAGTTATAATTTTCTTCCTAAAAATATATTTTATGCATTGGCTGTAAGTCAAAATTTTACTGCCAATTATAGCACCATGAATTTTAGTAGCCGATATTTCTCGGTGGTTAATGTATTGCCATCAACCCATCATCAGCAAATGAAAATTGGTTATAAACAATTAAAGTATAAATTTTCTATCGAATATAGTTATTCAGTTTGGGATAAATATAATTATATAACTAATGGCTTTAATGCAGCAACCATCAACAATGCAACGGTTTCAATTATTACATTTGAAAAAGATTTTGCTTTCAAAAAATTTCATTTCAATAATATACTGCAAGTAAATAATCAAAACCAAACCAAAACTATTTTTCCTAAATGGATGTATTCGGGGCAAGTATATTATCAAAATTTTGTTTTCAAAAAAGCTATGTTTATGCAAATAGGTTTGCAACTAAATAGTTATGAAAAATACTATGCGCCTTACTTTATGCCTGTGGCCGATAATTTTTATTATCAAAATCAAACCAACTTTTCTCAGCAACATCAATTACAATTTTTCATTAATGCCAAAATTAAAAAGGTTAGAATTTTTATAAAAGCCGACAACTTATTACAAGGCTTAGATGGGCATGGAACTTATGTTTCAAAGTATTATCCACTGCCCGATAGAACTGTGAAATTTGGTATTAGTTGGCGATTTTTTGATTAATTTTTTAGTATGAAAAAAAATATTTGTCTTTTCGTTTTATCAATTTTATTCAGTTTTTCATCATTTGCCAAACCTATTCATCGCCCAAAATTAGTGGTGGGTATTGTGGTTGACCAAATGCGATACGATTATTTATATCGCTATTGGGATAAATATGGCAATGGTGGTTTTAAGCGTTTATTACACGAAGGTGTAAATTGCGAAAACACACATTATAATTATATGCCTACCTACACAGGCCCTGGGCATTCGAGTATTTATACAGGTACAACACCTGCTGTACATGGTATTGTGGGTAATAATTGGTGGAGCAAAATAAACAATAAAGAAACTTATTGTGCCGATGATAGCACTGTTTCAACTGTAGGAAGCAGCAGCAAAGCAGGACGAATGTCGCCACGAAATTTACTAACTACCACCATTACAGATGAATTAAAATTGAGCAATAATTTCAAATCGAAAATAATTGGAATTGCTATAAAAGATAGAGGTGCAATACTACCTGCTGGGCATATTGCCGATGCTGCTTATTGGTATGATGGCTCTAAAGGAAAATGGATTACGAGTAGTTTTTATAAAAAAACATTACCCGATTGGGTAGTTAATTTCAATTCAAAAAATTATCCATCACAATTTATTAGTAAAGATTGGAATACACTTTTACCAATTGAACAATACACCGAATCAACAGCTGATAGCACAAATTGGGAAGGCACTTTTAAGTCGGAAAAAAATCCTGTTTTTCCGCATTTACTTTCTAAAATAATTGTGGCTGATACTACTATAAAATATAGCATTATAGCATCAACGCCTTATGGTAATACCATGACAAGATTATTTGCCGAAGATGCCGTTACAAATGAAAATTTAGGCGCTGATGATGTAAGCGATTTTATTACAATTAGTTTTTCATCAACCGATTATGTGGGGCATAAATACGGACCAAATAGTGTTGAAATTGAAGATGTGTATTTGCGATTAGATAAAGATTTAGAATTGCTATTAAAATTTTTAGATAAAAAGATTGGCAAAAAAAATGTGTTGTTGTTTTTAACAGCCGACCATGGCGCAGCCCATGCGCCAGGCTTTTCGAAACAAAATAATTTGCCAGGCAATATTTTTGATGGCAAACGAATGCTTGATTCATTGAAAACAAAAATGAATGAATGGTATGGCAAAGATGCTTGGATAGTGGGTTTCGAAAATCAGCAAATTTATTTTAACCATCAATTGATGGATGCAAAAAAAATGAATGCCGATGAAATGATTGACAAATGCTACCAATTAATCAAACATAATTTTAAACAAATACAACATACTTATTTAGTAGCCGATATTTTAAAAGGCAACAATACTGATGTTTTTTCAAAACAAATTAGAAATGGAATATTAGAAAATCGTTGCGGCGATATTTATATTTTATTTGAAAGTGGCTGGCTTGAAGATATGCCCAAAGGCACATCACACGGTACTTTCTTTGCTTACGACACCCATGTGCCTTTGTTATTTTGGGGCAATGGAATAAAGCATAATGAAATAAAAACAGAAATAAATATTACCGATATAGCCCCTACCCTTGCCAATATTTTAAAAATACAAGAGCCAAGCGGTAGTATTGGTAAAGTGATAGAATTGAAAAAATAAAACTATATTTCAATACTTCATATCGTCGAATTAAACTAAATAAAAATGGCTTACAAAATTTAATTTGTAAGCCATTTTATTACATTTTTTCACCCAATTCAAGCCATCGCATACCTTTATCATCCATCAGTTTCATTATTTCACCTAATCGCAATGAAGCAGCATTTATTTTATCAAAATTAGTTTCTGTATTTAAGCTTTCTTCAATTTGCTTTTTTTCTGTTTCTAATTTTTCAATTTCTTTTTCTAACTTATCGTATTCTTTTTTCTCGTTATAATTTAATTTTGGTTTTTCGGTTTGTTTATTTTCAATTGGCTTTGTTTCTTCTACTTCATTATCATCTTCATCTTTTACAGTTGCCTTTAAAAACTCACGATACTCGGTATAAGTACCCGGAAAATCAGAAATAACACCATTTCCTTCAAATACCATTAAGTGATCAACCAATTTATCTAAAAAATATCTATCATGCGATACAATGGCTACACAGCCCGGAAATTCGAGCAAAAACTCTTCTAATACTTGTAAGGTTAATAAATCTAAATCGTTGGTAGGTTCATCTAAAATTAAAAAATTGGGGTTTTGATACAACACACTTAGCAAATGCAAACGGCGTTTTTCGCCACCACTTAATTTCGAAATAAATGTATGTTGCTTATCACCTTCAAATAAAAATTTTTGTAAAAATTGAGATGGGCTAACTTTTGTACCATTTGCTAATACAAAGTTTTCAGCTATATCCTTCACAAATTCTATTACCCGTCTATCTTCTTTAAGGTGCAATCCTTTTTGATCATAATTGCCAAATACAACAGTTTCACCAATATTTATTTTACCGCTATCAGGTTGTTCAAGGTTTTGAATTAAATTCAAAAATGTACTTTTACCCACACCATTTGGTCCAACAATACCAATACGTTCGCCCTTTTTAAATGTATAATCGTAGCCTTTTAATATTTCTAAATCGCCATAGGCTTTATATACTTTTTTCATTTCAACGGTTTTGCCGCCAAGCCTTGTCATTTTCACTTGCAATTCTAATTGCAAATCATCTTTTCGTTTCATGGCTCGTTGCTTCACTTCATCAAATGCATCAATTCTCGATTTCGACTTTACAGTTCGAGCTTTAGGTTGTTTTCTTATCCAATCTAATTCTCGTCTAAAAATATTTTTATCCTTCTGTAATTCGCTGGCAGCCACCATTTCACGTTCGGCCTTTTTTTCTAAAAAGTAAGCATAATTGCCTTCGTATGGATAAATAATACTATCTTCTAATTCAATAATTGTGGTACATACATTATCTAAAAAATATCTATCATGAGTAACTAAAAGTAGTGTAAGCGAATGACTATTAAGATAATGTTCTAACCATTCAATCATGCTAAAATCAAGATGATTGGTAGGTTCATCTAATATTAATAAAGTATGCTGATTCATAAAACCAACATCAATTAATGTTTTGGCTAAAGCCACCCGTTTGCGTTGCCCACCACTTAATTGATTCATGGGTTTGGTAAGAAACGATAATTTTAATTTACTAATAATTTGATGTACTTCGTTTTCAATACCCCAAGCACCTTGGTTATCTATTTCGTGCATTAATCTTATCAGTTCATCCGATTCGGGATTATTTTGTAATTCGTTTTCATAATCTTTAATCAATTGCAACTGCGGATTGGGATGATTAAAAATATTTTCTAACACCGTTTTTTGTTCTTCAAATAATGGCTCTTGGTTTAAAAAAACCACATTCACATCCTTGTGTATCCAAGCCTTACCCGTATCGCAATATTCTTTGCCACATAGCATTTTCAGCATAGTGCTTTTCCCATTTCCGTTTTTGGCTATTAAAGCTATTTTATCTCCCTCATTTATATGAAGCGTAATGTTTTCAAACAAAGGTTGTACTCCAAAACTCTTACTCACATTTTCAAGACTGGCGTAGTGCATGTATTAATAATTTTACGCAAAGTTAAAATTTTACAAGGCTATAAATGATAATGTGCTTAAAATATTATTGCATCAATCAATATATTATTTAATTTTATACTGAATTTATATTCCATAAAAATAAATTATAGCATGAAAAACATTTTCATTTTTATATTTTTAGTATCTATTACTAATGTATCAATGGCGCAGAACATTGTGCCAAACCCCAGTTTTGAAGATACTTCAAATAATTATTTACGAATAGGTATTGATTATATTCCTGCTTCAAATTGGAGTTCGTTTGGCAATTCACCCGATTTTTTTTATACAGGAAATTTAGATTTTTCAGGCGTACCGGGCAATGGTTTTGGTTTTCAGGCAGCACATTCGGGTAATAAATATTGTGGTTTTTATTCCTTTTTAGATAATGCATTAATACATCCTTATCGAGAATTTATTGGTGTTAAACTAAACGAATCGCTAAAAAAAGGAACCAGATATTTTGTGAATTTTAAAGTAAGTTTGGCTGATAGTGCTAACTGCGGCAGCAATAATCTTGGGGCTGTATTTTCAAATCATGAATATTCAGATTCGGTGGTAGCACCTATCAACAATAAGGCTCATATTATTAATAAGAATATTATTTTAGAAAAAAATAAGTGGGTATCTATTTCAGGTGCTTTTACTGCCGATTCAAATTATCAATATTTAATTATTGGTAATTTTTTTAATGATGCTACAACACAACGTACTATTCTAAAAGATTATGATTGCACAGCCTATTATTATATTGATGATGTATGTGTAAGCACCGATTCATTATTATGTAATGATGATTTTGATTCAACTACGATTGATGATGTAATATTATTTCCTAATCCTGCTTCTGAAAAAATAACCATTGAATCAAAACAAAGAATAAGCAAAGACAAATTATTGTTTTTTGATGTATTGGGCAAAAATGCTACTTCGAATGTGGTTATTCAACAAGCGTATGATGGGCATAGATTATTTGTTGATGTAAGAAATTTAGCCTCAGCTATGTATGTGCTTAGATTAATAGATGCTGAAAATAATTTGCATCTACTTAAATTTATTAAACAATAATTATTTTCTAATACAATCATTTTCACCATTAATAACCTTTGTTATAATTATAATATTGGAGTTCCTACATTTGCACGATGCTTGATTTTAATAAATTTGAACGACAAATAATATTACCCAATTTTGGCGTATCGGCTCAACAAAAATTGCATGATGCTAAAGTTTTGATAGTGGGTGCAGGCGGTTTAGGATGCCCCGTTATTTTGTATCTATCGGCTGCTGGCATTGGTAATATAGGTATAGCAGAAAATGATGAAGTATCAATCAACAATTTACATCGGCAAATTTTATTTAATAAATCTCAAATTGGCGAATTAAAAACAAAAGCTTTACAACAGCGATTACCCGATTTTAAATTTAATTTTCATCCAGCTATTGATAAAATAAATGCACTTGAAATTATTAATCAGTATGATATTATAGTTGATACAACTGATAATTTTTCTACTCGGTATTTAATAAATGATGCTTGTGTATTATCAAATAAAATTTTAGTAAGTGCTTCTATCCATCAATTTAATGGGCAGTTGGGCGTATTTAATTTTCCGTTACATAATAATCAAAGAAGCGGCACTTATCGTTGCCTATTTCCCGAAGCTCCTAAGCAAAGTTTAAACTGTGCTGAAGCTGGTGTATTAAGCACAGTAGCTGGTGTAATGGGCACATTACAAGCACATGAAACTATTAAAGTAATTACAGGCATAGGCAATATTTTGTATAATAAATTATTGATTTGGGATGGGCAAACGATGCAACAAAATATTTTACAATTTGAAAAAGATGAATTGGCCGTTGCTCATTTAATTAAAAATGGATTATTGCAATCATATGATTTAATAGAAAATTGCGAAACAGAAAACACAAATGATATATCTGTAAAAGAATTAAAATTAAAAATACAGAGCAACGAATTATTTCAATTAATTGATGTTAGAGAGCAATATGAACATGAAGAATTTAATATTGGTGGTGATTGGATGCAGATGAATGATTTAATAAAGCAGCCACAATTTATGGCAACGGATAAACCTGTAATACTTTATTGCAAAGTTGGCGAACGCAGTAAAATAGCACAACAGCGGCTGCAAGATAAATTTGGATTTACGAATATTTATAACCTAAAAGGCGGTATAATGGCATGGAAAAAAGATTAGCATATTTCCAAAACCGAACATTATATCTTGCACTAAAATTTAAACACTTGTTGAACAAACTATTTCTTTTCATTTTATTTTTTCAATCAACGCAATTATGGGCAGTTGATTATGAAAAATATATGTCGACAAAAAAAATTGAAATAGCACCCAAGATTGATGGCAAAGCAAATGATGAATGTTGGAAAAACATTTCACCCATTCATCTTACTTACCAATTTGAACCCTATACTGGCAATAATGCTACAGAACCTACCGAAGTAAAAATTGTATACGATGATGAAGCACTTTATGTATTTGCTACCTGTATAGATAAACACATAGATAGCATACAGCATATATTTACTACCAGGGGAAATGTATTTAAGCAAACCGAAAATTTTTATGTATTCTTCGATACTTATCATGATGGGCAAAATGCTTATGGCTTTGGCGTTTCGATAGATAATGTGCAAGATGATTTTAAAGCCACCAATGGCGGCAAAGATATTGATGGTTCGTGGGATGCAGTATGGGAAAGCAAAACCTTTATTGATAAAGATGGTTGGTATGCCGAATTTAAAATACCCTACTCTACCATTCGGTTTCCAAAAGCCAACAAACAAGATTGGACGGTAGATTTTGCCAGAGAAATACGACGCAAAAAAGAAATCACCAATTGGTGTCCTACACCACCCACTACATCGGCATTTGTACCAAAAATGAATCCAATTATTGGTATTGAAAATATAAAGCCACCGCCCCGTATCTCTTTATCGCCTTATGCTTCAGCGTATTATCTATCGCAAGGCAATGTACATGGCAGCAATATTAAAGGTGGTGCCGATATAAAATATGGCATTAGCGAAAGCTTTACTTTAGATATGACTTTGGTGCCCGATTTTGGGCAAGTAATATCCGACCAATTGGTAAAAAATTTAAGCCCTTACGAAATACAATATGAAGAACGTCGTCCGTTTTTTTTAGAAGGTGCCGAACTTTTTACTAAAAACAATTTGTTTTATTCTAGAAGAATAGGCGAAACATCAAACTATTTTTATAACCATAACAATTCATCATTAACCATTCAAAACGAGCCACAGCAAAGCAATTTGCTAAATGCTTGTAAGCTTAGTGGAAAAACAAAACAAAATTTATCTATTGGTATTTTAAATTCAATTACTAATAATTTATTTGTAACCACCATCGATTCGAACCAACATACTGAAAAAAAAATATACGAACCACTTACTAATTACAATGTATTTGTGGTAGAAAAAACAATAAAAAACAATTCGCATATTGGCTTTATCAATACTAATGTAACCCGTACACAAAAAGGCAATGATGCCAATGTGATGGGCGTTGATGGTAGATTTTACAACAAAAAAAATTCTTTAATTGCAGCATTTTTTGCTAACCAAAGTTCAATATTTAATAAAGCTGATAAACTATTTACAACTGTTACGGGCAGTAGCTTTGGCGCTGGTTTTGGCAAAATAACTGGCATGTGGCAATCATCCTATAATATAGAAATAATAGACAAAAAATATAACCCAAATGATATTGGGTATTTACCTAAAAATAATTTCATCAATCAAAATTTTTCTGTCAATCAAATCATTACCAAACCATTTTGGCGATTTTTAAAAATGACAAACACTTTTTATTTTGAACGTGAAAACAATTATAGTTCGGGTAAATATTCGTATAATTTATTCTTATTAAAATCGAGAGCAGATTGGAGAAACCATTTAACTATGGTTAATCAAATAGCTGTAAAACCTACCATTCAACACGATTTTTATGACCCACGAACGGAAGGTTATTTTGTGAATATTCCTAAAGTGTATCAAGTACGAACTTACATTTCATCAGATTACAGAAAAACTTTTGCTTTAGATGGTTACATTGATTATGTTTTTTTAGATGAGTATCATCGAGATAAATTTGCCTATTCTATTATGCCACGAATAAGACCGAACAAAAAAATATTAATTAATTATACTTATGAAAATATTTTTAATAGAAATGAAAAAGGGTTTGTTGCAAAAAGAAATAATAATATCTATTTTGGTAAAAGAGATGTAAAAACTATCAGCAATTCAATAAATATAGATTACGTTTTTAATAATAGAATTTCAACTGAATTAGTTGCTCGGCATTATTGGAGTGGCGGACGTTACAGCCATTATTATACGTTACAAAATGACGGAAATTTGAATCCAATAAATGATAATCTTAATGCTAATTTCGATTTTAATGCATGGACATTAGATTTAGTTTTTAATTGGCAATTTGCACCAGGTAGTACCATTACTGTTGCTTGGAAAAATTTGGTTTATGCTAATGCCGATATCGAACAATTTAAGTACATCAACAATTTTAATTCAACTTTTAACAACACACTTTCAAATTCGTTCTCCATTAAAATTTTGTATTTTTTAGATGCAGGAAAAATACTAACAAGAAAAAAAAATAATCTTGTAAAATCTTAATCTTTCAATTTCACTTTTAGCATTGAAAACCCTGTAAAGGCAAGCAGCAACATTAAATTGCTAATGCCCAACAACCCATGTTCTAAATACACATCAGCCCAATAATTACCAATAACGCCAGTAACTTTTATTCCAAATAAAATTAGAAAAAACGAAACCATTACAACTAAATAAATTGGCAATTTATGTTGATACAAAAATGAAATCAAACATAATAAAACTGGAATAGAATATAAAAAATGTTCAGTATCGGTAACTGTTATACAAGGCACTAAGCCAATTAATAAAAAATATTCTAAAAAATAATTTCGAAAAATAATTTGTTGATTTTGTTTTTCATTTTTAAAATGAAATAAAACAAAAGCAAAAACAAAAATACCGCAAAGTATTATCAATGCTGCATTTACAAATATCGAACTACCTATATTGAAGTATCGTAGTAAATAATGGTGAGCCATAAAATAGATAGTTTGCTCGTTGCCAGATGTAGCTTCGTTGTGTAATAACATTGTGTTTTTCCAATCTATCATTAATTGCAATCCATTACCAAAGCCTGTATAAATAAAAGAAATTGCTGAAAACGAAACCAATGCTACAAGCAGCCAACCCAGCATTTTCCACTCTTTTCTTAGTAACAAAAGTGGTAATAGAATTACAAAATGAGGTTTGAATAATATCACAAAAGCTAATAAAAATCCAGATAAAATAAAGTCTCTACTTTCGATTTTTTGCCAAGTATAAATTAATATGGCTAATAAAATCATGTTTACATTTCCCAAATGTAATTCACGTTGAAGATGAACTGCAACCACTAAAAAACCAAATAATGAAATGTAAAAAATATTTTTTGCAGAAAGCAAATCGCTCGATTTTTTAATCCAATTAAGAGTTGAATTAAAAACATAAAAAATAGCAATGCTGCTTATTAAATAGAAAAATATTTCGGCAATAAAATACGATACATAAGTGAATGGAATAAAAATTAAAGCCGCAAATGGTGAATATTTATAATATCCTGAACCCAACGAAAACAATTGCCCATAAATGGGTTTACCATTTTTAAAATTTTCGGCTGCACAAAAATATACTTTAAAATCATTCATCGAAAAATGTTGATTAATGATTTCTAAAACCAACATAATCAACAAAAATGCAAATAGGATATAATTAATTTTATTGCGATTAATAGCTATAAAAAGTGATTTCATTATTTTAAAAGATAAACTCAAATGTATCTAATTCAAATTAAAAATTTGAGAAGTTATTATTTTGCATTTAGATATTTTGCCAAACAAAATCCCATACTAAAATTGCCTTGCAGTAGATAGCCCCCTGTGGGTGCATTCCAATCCAGCATTTCGCCAATACAAAAATGTCGAGGCAATTTATTTAGTTCAAAATTTTCGTTTATTTCAGCTAATGAGATTCCACCAACAGTTGAAATAGCTTCATCAATTGGTGCTAAACCAACAACATTTAAAGGGAAATTTTTAATCGCTTTTGAAAGCAAATTCATATCGGTAAATTCTTCTTTGCTCAAATAAAATTTCAACAAATTAATAGCAGTTTTGCTTAATCCAATTTTAGTTTCTAAATGATTATTTATCGAGTTTTTTTTAGGTTGATTTAATTTTTCTAAAATTTCTTCATGACTGAAAATAGGTTTTAAATCTACATAAATTGTAGCTGTGTCGTCTTGGTTAGTGCCCTCACTAACCATATTTTTCAACTGTTTTCTAATGGCAGAAGTCAATGCATAAACTGCTCCACCTTCAAATCCAAATTTTGTAATTACTACTTCACCTTTGCGTTCATTATCGCCACATTTTATCAAAATATTTTTCAGTGATTCACCTTCAGCAATTTTCAAAAAATCTGTTTTCCAATCAATTTTCACAGCACAATTAGATGCTTCAAAAACTATAATTTCAATTTCTTTTTCCGAAAAATAATTTGTCCAATTTCCATCCGAACCTGTTATGCGCCAGCTTTTACCGCCTAAGGCAAAAATCACAAAATCCGATTTCACATTTTTAATTTCGGTATTGCTATGGTTAGTGTCCTCACTAACCATTTTATTATTGAGTTTCGTGGAAACACGAACCTCGGCTTTTGTTTCAA
The DNA here is from genome assembly GCA_041192505.1 of Bacteroidota bacterium. Lineage (GTDB taxonomy): Bacteria > Bacteroidota > Bacteroidia > Chitinophagales > CAIODY01 > CAIODY01. Next base: position 644 of record JBEEMV010000155.1, on the reverse strand, counting down.
ATTGTAATTCAGTTTTTTCATTCCAACCTTTCCACAAATAATTGGTTTTAATTGTAACATTTTTATTTTTCAAAACATCTAAAACAGCATTTAAAACTTCTATCGGTTTACTATTTTTTTCAGGAAATACTCTACCGCTTGTGCCTATGAATGTATTGACACCAATATTTTGCAACCAACTAATTAAATCAGTATTTGAAAAATTGGTAATAATATTTTGAAAAAAATCGGTAGGTTCATAGCGTTGAATAAATTTTTCTAATGGTTCGGAATGTGTGATGTTTAAGCCCCCATCACCAGCCACTAAAAATTTTCTGCCCAATGCCGTATTACGTTCATAGATGGTTACATCAAATTTTGTTTCATCTAAATGTGCTGCCAACATTAGCGCTGAAGCTCCTCCTCCGATAATTGCGATTGATTTTTTAGGCATTACTTAAAAATAAATATTATTGTTTTGGTAGATAAATTAAAAGCTCATTGATACTAAAAAAAGCGAAGTTCAAAACTTCGCTTTTTTTGCTTTTATCTCGGAATTTCAATTTCTTTAATAATATCTTCAATAATCTTTTTAGGTTCAAAGCCTTCCATTTCTTTTTCGGGTGTAAGAATAATACGATGATTCAGTATTTCAAAAGTTACAT
>JBEEMV010000154.1:0-5211 GCA_041192505.1 Bacteroidota bacterium | reverse complement strand
CCGCATCATAAAATGTTTTCATCATATCTCTTATGGCTCCAATATCGGGTCGGCCACTTCCAAATTCGTGGTATACTTGTGTGGTTGATACCAATAATGTTTTTTGATGTAATGTGTTTTGGTGAAAGGTAGCCAATTGCGAAGCTGCTGACATAAAATCGGGATAGGAAACAATTATTAATTCAGGCGAATTATTTATTTGTGCATGAATATCTTGATTAGAAACAGCGCCAATTAAAACAGGTGTTAAAAATGAATTGCCATTAAACGAAATAAACTGATGCAATGTATCGGTAGGTATTGTGAATGAAAATTGGTTACCATTATAATTACCTTGTTGAATAAAGGGTTCAAGCGGATTTAAAATATCCCAAATAGTATTGCCACTTGCATTGCTTACTATAAAATTAGAAACATTACCTGCGCCTACACTTCTTGCATCTTTAAAAATCATTTGATTGCCACTCATTTTTAATTGCCTACGAGCCTGAATACTTATATAATCAATCCAAGCCGTACCAGCAATATTTGAATTTTTTGAAAAAGAAAGCTGAATAGAAATATTGTCGCCGCCTGATGTAACAACTTTTTGCAATGCATCTGTTGTGGCCACAGGAAGGTCGTAGCCAGGCGCATATGCTCCAAAGCTTAATGTGCCAATATTATTGCTATTAAAAAATACCGACATGGCTGTAGGCGCTACACTTTGTGCAGCTACATAAGTGGCAAAGTTTATATTTTCGGATGTAATTAGGTTATTGAATACAAAACCATAATTGCGAATGGGTGTATTATCGAAATCGTTGGCATTAAACCATGCTCTGCCCGTATGCGCCAAATTTATTCCATCTTCATCGTTGTATTGATAATCATCAAATGATGTAACAGTTTTATTAGCCCCAGTTATTGATGCTTGGCTTGTTATTCGTTTACCTGCGCCCAAATCGGTAGTGATGTAATAAAATGTTTTATTGGTGTATAAATTTTTTTCATGATAAAACAATTTTGAAGTTGTGTTATAAAACACATTATCGGGCTGCTGACCATAAAACAAAATATAATCGCCACTATCAAAGGTATTATCATTTTCGCCCACCACTTGTATGGCCAATTCAGTTAAATCATCTGGTCGGTTTATTGAATTTGATTCAGGAATATTGCCACCGCCATTGCCATAAATTCTAATATTTTTAGGATTAATTGTTGAAGTATTAATGCCCATTTGCTGCAATGTTGATGCATCAATTTTATATATTCCATCGGCTGTAGTAGCAAACTGATACCAGCTTCCAGAAGCTAATACAGAATGAGTAATACTTTTTTTATTGGCTACATTTTTTGGTTTAAAAAATTTATTGGCTGTAGTGGTGGTGCATTGTAATTCAAATTGATTTAGTTTTTCTAATTGCCCATTTATATTTCGCTTCAAAGGCAAAACAGTTACTGTTAAAAAATATTTACCCCTTTCTTCAGCTACACCATATTTTATTTCAAAATTATTTGTAATCGTATTTTTAGCATACACATCAGTAACCAAATCGGTTTGAGCATTTATAATTTTTACATCGTAATCATAAATGCCAGTAACTTCTTGTTTGAAAAAATAGTAGGGTAAATTTGTGTTACCACTATTTTGCAAAATGGCTTCATCAAACTTTAAATACTGAATAGTTAAGCCACCATCGGTATTTACAGTAATTGGGCTTTGCCATTTTAACTGAATGGCAGCCGAATTAAAATTTTGTGCCTTTGCAAAATTTGTAATTATAGTAATTGCTATAACTATGATAAAAATTGTAGTCCGTTTCATAATACTATAGTACGATAAAAAAATGAAATTAGTATTTTCATTTTTAAATTAATAAAAGTAATTTAAGTTAAAAAAACACGTTGTATTATTGCACACATTAGAAACTGGTTTTTGAAAAAAATATATCTCCATATTGTCCTTCTGCTTGCATGCTTTAATTGCCAATCGCAAGATGTGCATTTTAGTCAATATTTTAATTTACCATTATTCACAAATCCAGCTTATGCAGGCATTCATCAAAATGCAAAAGTAGGTTTAATTTATAGAAATCAATACCAATCAATGCCAGCAGCTTATACCAATTATGGTATTGTTGCCGATTTTTATACTCCTAAAATTCATGGCGGTATTGGATTAAAAATTATTAAAGACGATCAAGCCAATGGTATTATTCAAAATCAAGAAGCAGCCATTTCGTATGCTTATCAAAATCAAATCAATAAAAAAATTGCTTTCAGATTTGGCATGGAAGCATCCTTTCATATCAATCAACTTAATGTTTCAAAAATAGTGGTGTACGATATGATTGATCCAAAAACTGGATTGGTTTATCAACCATTACAATCGGCCGAAACAAATATTCCACAAAGCAGCAAACAATTTTTTGATGTAAATTCGGGATTGATATTTTACAACAAAGATTTTTATACTGCATTAGGCGTTTTACATTTAGCCAAGCCCGATGATGGTTTTGGCAAATCTCATGCATTGCCATTAGCCATTAATTTTCAAACAGGCTATATTTTCAGAACCAATCAAAAAATAAAATCGGCTGATGATTGGTACTTTTCACCCAATTTATTTTTTTCATCACAAAACAAAATGAAAGAAATTTATATTAATGCCTTGGCTGGTTTAGGAAATGCGCAAGCAGGATTAGGATTGCGCAATTCGGGTAAAAATATGGATGCTTTGATATTTTATGTAGGATTTTCAAATGGCACTTTAAAAGCAGGATATAGCTACGATTTGAATATTTCATCAAAATATTTTTACCTGCGCAATGGTCATGAAATAAGCATTCAGTATATGTTTCGAAAAAAGAAACATGCTCAAAGCGAAAATGATTGGGGCGGAAATGAAACAAAATCGAAAAACAGGCGTATAAAATGCCCGAATTTCTTTAGATAATATAAGGATTTTTGCTTTATATTTGCCTGAATAGTTTATAACCAAACAATTTTTAATTAATAGAATAATTATGAAATTAAAATTTCAGATTTTATTGTTAGCTGCAATAACTACTGTATTAGCTTCTTGTGGCGGTGGCGACAAAGGTCAATCAAGCACTACAGGTTGGAAATACAACGACCCTAAATGGGGTGGTTTTGAAGACCATGCTTATGATGGGCAAGAAACTGGTCCGGGTTTAGTATTTATTGAAGGTGGTACATTTACCATGGGTTCGGTAGAACAAGATGTAACAATGGATTTCAATAACATTCCACATCGTGTTACCGTTTCATCATTTTATATGGATGAAACAGAAGTTAGCAACAAACAATATCGCGAATATTTATTTTGGCTTACTCATACTTATGCTGAATACCCAGAAGTAATGTTGAAAGCATTGCCCGATACATTAGTATGGCGTAGTAAACTATCATACAACGAACCATTTGTTGAATATTATTTCCGTCATCCTGCTTACCAAGATTATCCAGTAGTTGGTGTTAATTGGTTGCAAGCATCTGATTTTTGTAAATGGAGAGGCAATCGTGTAAATGAATTTATTATGATTCGTGATGGAATTTTAGACCATAGCCCTGCTACATCGCAAGATAATTTTCAATCTGAAGCATATTTATATGGTCAATATACAGGCAATGTAAAAGTAGGCCGTAGAGATTATACACAAGAAGATGGAAAAGCGGTAAGAGCAGTAAAAATGGAAGATGGAATTTTATTACCCGATTATCGTTTGCCTACCGAAGCCGAATGGGAATATGCAGCATTATCAAGCATTGGCAATAACCCAGCAAAAGGCGAAGAAAATGATTTGCATAGAAAAATTTATTCATGGAATGGATACAGCTTAAGAAGTTCGGGCGATGGTGGCGAACAATGGCATGGTGCTATGTTAGCCAACTTTAAACGTGGCGCTGGTGATTTAATGGGTGTAGCTGGTGGATTAAATGATAATGCAGATTATACAGCTCCTGTAAAATCGTATATGCCAAATGATTTTGGTTTGTATAACATGGCTGGTAATGTAAGCGAATGGACTATGGATGTTTATCGTGCCGTTTCACCGTTAGATGTTAGCGATGAAAATAGTTTTCGTGGTAACGTTTATACCACCAAGAAAAAGAAAGATGATGGCTCTTTAGAAGATAAAGATTCATTAGGTCGAGTTCAATATCGTGCAGTAAGCGATAGTGAATTATTAACCAGAAGAAATTACAATAAAGGAAATAATATCAACTTTAATGATGGTGATAAAAACTCTGATGCTACCTATAACTACACCGTATCATCATTAGTAAATGATAATACAAGAGTTTATAAAGGTGGTTCGTGGAATGATAGAGCATATTTTTTAGCACCAGGTACTCGTAGATTTTTAGAAGAAGACCAAGCTACTGCTACTATTGGTTTCCGTTGTGTAATGGCTCGTTTAGGCAGCCCTGAAGGCAATGGATTTCAAGCTGGTAAATCATTCCGTAGCAATAAAAGAAAATAAGGAATTAACTCAGAATTAATACTAAAGCCTTATCGAAATTTTCGGTAGGGCTTTTTTTATTTTTATAAATTTCATAAGTTTAATTAACATTGCAAATGCAAAACAGAATTACACAATTATTCAATATACAATACCCAATTATTCAAGCAGGAATGATTTGGTGTAGCGGCTGGGAATTGGCCGCAGCCGTAAGTAATGCAGGCGGATTAGGTTTGATAGGAAGCGGAAGTATGTATCCCGAAGTGCTGAGAGAACATATTCAAAAATGTAAAAAAGCTACTGATAAACCTTTTGGTGTAAATGTGCCATTGCTTTATCCCGATATTGAAAAACATATTCAAATAATTATTGAAGAAAAAGTGCCTATTGTTTTTACATCTGCTGGCAATCCAAAAACATGGACATCTATTTTAAAACAAAACGGAATTATAGTGGTGCATGTAGTTAGCAGCGCCAAGTTTGCTAAAAAAAGCGAAGAGGCTGGTGTTGATGCAATAGTAGCCGAAGGCTTTGAAGCAGGCGGACATAATGGTAGAGAAGAAACCACTACAATGTGTTTAATTCCATCGGTTACAAAAAATATAACCATACCTATAATAGCAGCAGGCGGAATTGCTACGGGCAGAACCATGCTGGCAGCAATGGTTTTAGGTGCCGAAGGTGTACAAATAGGATCACGATTTGTGGCAAGTAATGAATCATCGGCACATATTGATTT
>JBEEMV010000153.1:0-10580 GCA_041192505.1 Bacteroidota bacterium | reverse complement strand
AAGAAAAGAAACAAAAGAAAATCAAGCCTCCAAAACAATAATTTGAAAATGCTACGAATCAATTTTTTTGCAGCGAAATCGTGGTTTCTCTTGAAATGCTTATTGATATTGACTTACAAGGCACTAATTGAATGCGATTTCGCTAACTCAAAGCCACCGCACAAAACCGATTCTTGATTTTCTAAATTTTTGTTTTGATGGCAATTTAGCTCATGGTACTTTTTGAGGGACGACTAATTAGTATTTAAAAACTATAGTTCGAAACCTTGTTTATTGTTTTCTAAAAGATATTCCATAAATAAAAAATCGGTGGGTTCATCTAAATCGAAACAAATATGAGGCATGATATAAATTAATGATTGAGGTGAGATGGCAGTTTTAGATGCTGTATCGAAAAAAGTTTTTTTATACCAATAAAATGATGCATTCATGTCGTATACCTTAGGTGCAGCTTGCCTTGTAAGAACTCCATCGGGCAATTTTTTAACCAATGAATAATAACCTGTTTCGTTTTTTTCTACCATATTAAAATATGGATTTCTATTAGCATGGTTTACTGAAAACAGATTTAATGCATTTTCATCAGCCAATAATATTTTTAAAGATTGTACCAAATCATCGGCATTTCTTAATGGACTAGTTATATCCAAATCTAACAAAAAATCGAATTTAATATGGTGTAGTTGTTCTTCGTATTGCAACAAATGCTTTATTACTGGCAATTTTCCTGCTGTGTCGGTAGCTAATTCATCAGGTCGGGTATAGTTAGTAGGCAATCCAAATTGGGCAGCAATATTTTTAATTTCTTCGGTATCGGTTGATAGTGCTACTATAACTGTATAATCTTGTTTCACAATTTCAGCAAATTGTTTTGCTGTATGAATGGAATAAGCAATTAAAGGTTTATTGGCAATTAATCTAATATTTTTACCCGGAATGCCTTTGCTACCGCCCCTTGCACAGATTGTAATTAAAATATGTTTCAATTTAATTGTGTATTAAACAGTCATAATTTCTTTTTCTTTTGCATCAATATGTTTATCGGCAATGTCGATGTATTTATCTGTAAATTCTTGTACTTCGGCTTCACTATCTTTTATTATATCTTCTGATAAACCATCTTTTTGCAATTTTTTTATTCCTTCAATTGCATCTCTACGAATATTACGAATAGCAACTTTTGAAAATTCGGCAACGGTTTTAGATTTTTTTACTAATTCACGTCTTCTTTCTTCGGTAAGCGGCGGTAATATTAAACGTAATATTTGTCCATCATTTAAAGGTGTTACACCTAAGTTGGCTCCTAATATTACACGTTCAATTGGGCTTAGCATATTTTTTTCCCAAGGTTGAACTACTAATGTTCTTGCATCTGTATTATTTATATTGCTTACTTGATTTAGTGGGGTAGGTGTACCATAATAATCAACAACTAATCCTTCAAGCATTGCTGGTGAAGCTTTTCCTGCTCTTATTTTTGATAATTCAGATTCTAAATGTTCGATAGCTTTGCGCATGGTATCTTTTGCATCATCAATATAAATTTGGGCATCATCTGTTGTCATAATTAATTATTTTTTTTGAGTTGCAAATGTAAAAAATATAGATGGAATGATGAAATTACTTTGCAGCTTTATGGTTCTACTTACCACATTCCAACTCTATCATGTGGCAGTTGGTACAAAATTTTGGGGTTTCGTTTTTATACCATTGTGTTCTAAAATATTGATAACCGCTGCTGTTTAAGGTAGTCATTAAGCCTTCGGTAAATACATTACCAAAATTTAATTCTTTAGGAAAAGGTTTAGCACAACATGGTGTCATCCATCCATCCCACGAAATATAAAAATGCCCCCAAGGCAATAAACATTTTTGAAAATTATTTTTGGTTTCAAAATCAAATGTACTCATTTCAATGCCTAATTCATCAGCCATTTTAAAAGCTAAAGCCAATTGATTTTTAAATTCTTTAGTATTGTATAATGCATATATTGAATTATCCCAACCAGTGATGGAAGCCAAATTCATGGTTTGAAAATTTACATATGTAACGCCTACTTCGGCAGCCAATTTTATTATATCAGCCATCTGCAAATAGTTTTGTTGCAATACCACCATATTAAATATCACATCAGCTCGTTTGCCTTTTGCATCGTTAGTTATCTGTTTTACATGTTCAATAAAATAAGAATAATTGCCTTGCTTACGCACCAAATCATACACTTCATTCATACCATCAATTGATATTTGAATGGTATCAATTTTATCATTTATTTGCGCAGCTATTTCAACACTTTTTGGCAAATGTGCATTGATAGAAATAAAAATAATAATGCCTTCGCTTTTGGTTCTAATATAATCAATGGCAGGCTCTAAATCTTTATACATCATGGTTTCACCCAAGCCTGTAAGCCCAATAGAATCAATATATGGGAAAGCTTCATCTACTACTTTTTTCAGATTAGATAATTCAATAAATCCTTTATCCATCTGTTCACCATATTCATATTCACGTGGGCAAGTAATACATTTTAAATTGCAATGATTGGTAACTTCAATCATGATGGAACTGGGATGAGCCACCTTTGTACTTTTAATGAGTGCTAGGTATTTTTCATTCAGTTTGTTCAGCCCATATTTTAAAAAATCAGAGCCATTTGGCAATGCTTTTATTCTTCGTCTGGCTTTTTTCCATCGGCGTTTCATTACCACATTCGAGTTGCTGCTAAATTCGTTCATCGCCTTTTCTAAAATATATTTAACAGTTTAAACATTACTGCTATTATTATCACAATGCCTACCAACACATATATTTCAACATATTTAGTGGGCTTTTTACTTTCTAAAACTTTAAGTTTTACTAACTCAAGTTCTTTGCAAATTACGTTTACCTCTTCGGCATATCGCTTATTAAAATAATAATTTTGGGTAGGCAAAGCATCTACTTCATAATCGCTTATTTTATCATATCTATAATATTCAATCCCTTCATCATTTAATCGTTTTTCAAAATCAACTACATTATCTAACGATACTGAAAACACAATACCATCATCCTGAAACTGGCTTACCTGCTGATAATGTTCTTCTTTCTCTTTTATTTTTTGTAACTTTTCTTCTTCTTTTTGTTTCTTTTTATCATCGTTTCTGCCCAATACAATTTCTAAACTGCTTTGTAAATTTTGTTCATTAATTAAAGCCATAGCAGCTACAATTGCATCGTCTTCATAATCAGCTTTTTTCACTATTACCTCAAACAATTGTTTGGGTTTATAGTGCATAAATAAAGGATAAAACCTATTTCCAGCTAACGATATGTTTTCGAGATTTTCGATGTACAAAAATTAGAATTATAAATTGATTTCTTTTTTTACAAATAATATAGTTGTGTACAAACTATGTAAGGTTGAATAATAAAATGTGCAACAAAATAAATTATTGTTTTAAAAATAAAACCTATTTTTAAAAATCAAAACTAACCAAATATGATTAAAACCATAGGCTTCATTTTTTCTATCTTGTTTATCTTCAATAATGCCGATGCACAATTTGTACAAATTGTAAAAGGAAATGTAGTAGATAAAGATTCGAAACAAACCTTAATAGGTGCTGTGATAACGATGACAGATGATTCAACCCATACAACAGGCAGTGTAACTGATGTTGATGGTAATTTTATATTGCAAAATGTATCAGTAGGCAAGCATAATTTTAGTTGCACTATGATGGGCTATTCAACCATTTCATTGCAAAATATTTTAGTAACCAGTGGCAAACAAGTGGTGTTGAATTTTGAATTAGAAACAAGTCTTCATCAATTAAAAGAAATAAAAATTAAAGCCGATAAATCAGTGGTGATAAATGATATGGCAATTGTAAGTGCCCGTACATTTGATGTACAAGAAACCGAACGCTATGCTGGTAGCCGCCAAGACCCTGCCCGAATGGCAAGTAATTTTGCTGGCGTAAGTGGCACCGATGATTCTCGAAATGATATTGTAGTTCGAGGCAATTCGCCATTGGGTGTGTTGTGGCGATTAGAAGATATTGATATTTTCAATCCCAACCATTTTAATATTCCAGGCTCAACAGGTGGGCCAGTAAGTATTATCAACAATAAAACACTTTCAAATTCTGATTTTTTTACGGGTGCTTTTTCTGCCGAATATGGTAATAGCACATCAAGTGTTTTCGATTTAAAATTAAAAAAAGGCAATAAAGATAAATATGAAGGTACAGCACAATTTGGTGTAATGGGCGCTGAACTTGGGTTAGAAGGTCCTATTTCGAAAAAACATAAATCATCATTTGTAGTAGCTTATCGGTATGCTACATTAGATTGGTTAAATGCACTGCACATTCCTATCGGTACTAATTCCATTCCTAAATATCAAGATGCTACTATAAAATTAAATTTTCCTATTTCGAAAAAAGGAACATTTACAGTGTTTGGCATTGGTGGTAAAAGCAATATTAATTTGATTGTAAGTAAATATACTTCGCCGCCTAAAGAAGAATATGGTGAGAATGATAGAGACCAATATTTTACATCAAATATGGGTGTGGCTGGTATTAGTTATCAGCATAAAATATCAAACACGGCTTATACTAAATTGGTGGTAAGCAAGCAATATCAAATGGTTGATGCTCATCATACTCGTATCTATCGTGATTCGAGTTATGCCATTACAGCTACTAAAGATATTTTGGGATATAATTTTGCAACTGGAAAAAACTCGATGGCATGGTTTGTAAATAAAAAAATTGGCACACAACATACTTTAAAAATTGGTGTAAATGCCGAGCAATATTTAATTCAATTAAAAGATAGTATCCGTGAATTTACAAGCACATGGCAAAACAGATGGAATTATGATGGTTCGGCTTTTTTAATTCAACCCTATATTCAATACAAATTTAAAATAACCGATAGCCTTATTTTAACGGCTGGTATTCATTCGCAAATATTTACTTTAAATAATAATAGCAAATCAATTGAGCCACGATTTGGCATTAAAAAACTATTCAAACATAATCAATCTGTAAGTTTCGGAACGGGCTTACACAGCCAGCTACAGCCACTGTACACTTATTTTTATCATTACCCTACTTCATCGGCTAACGAAATGCATAATATAAATATGGGCTTAACCAAAAGCCTACATTTTGTATTGGGTTATGATAAAGTATTTAACAAAAATTTGCGTTTTAAATCTGAAATTTATTATCAATATTTATTTAATGTACCTATCGAAACTAAGGCAGGCAGCAGCTTTTCGTTGTTAAATATGGGTTCGGGATTTGAAAGATTTTTTCCTGATACTTTAGTAAATAAAGGAACAGGCAAAAATTATGGTATTGAATTTACATTAGAAAAATTTTTTAGCAAAGGGTTTTATTATATGCTTACAGGCAGTTTATACAACTCTAAAGCTACTGGCAATGATGGTATTGAACGCAATACAGATTTTAATGGCAACTATGTAGTAAATGCATTAGGCGGTTATGAAAAAGCCATTTCGAAAAAAGCAACTTTTACTACGGGTGGTAAAATTACAATGGGCGGTGGCAAACGATATAGTGATTATGATTTAGCAAAATCGAAAGCATTTGGCGATGGGGTAATCATTCCATCAAGCCGCAATATTCATCAATCTAAAAATTATTTTAGAGCCGATTTAAAATTGGGTATTAGAATTAATGCTAAAAAAATATCGCATGAAGTAGCCATTGATTTGGTAAATGTATTAATGAATAAAAACATTTTAAGCTATAATTATAACATTGATAAAAATTTAATAGAGGAGAAACATCAACTCGGTTTTTTACCATTGTTTTATTATAGAGTTGATTTCTGAAATTAAAAAATAAAATCATTTATTATCCGTTAACTAAATCCTTTTAAATTCAATTTAAACAAAATGATTAAAAAAATAGTAACTGCCTGTTTGTTGCTTTTGCCATTTATATCAACAGCGCAAATAACCATTAATGGCTATGTTACAGATAGCATAAGTGGCGAAAAGCTTATAGGTGCAACAATTTATGATATTGATAATAAAGAAGGAACGGTAACAAACAACTTTGGGTTTTTTACTTTAACCATGAAATCGAATGCTGCTAATTTAATAATTAGTTATGTTGGTTATAAATCTATTATAGAAAAAATTACAGGCATAGGAGCACATTCGGTAAATTTTGGTTTACCCATTTCAAATGCTTTAAAAACTGTGGTTGTTAATGGTAATAAAAATCCAATTCAACAACAAACACAAATGAGCACTATATATATACCGATAGAACAAATTAAAAAAATACCAGCTTTATTTGGCGAAACTGATATACTAAAAGTTATACAACTTTTACCCGGCGTTTCAAAAGGTAATGAAGGAAGCAGCGGCATATATGTTAGAGGCGGAAGCCCCGACCAAAATTTAATATTGCTTGATGGTGTACCTGTTTATAATGTAAATCACTTATTCGGATTTTTTAGTGTGTTTAATGGCGATGCCATAAATAATGTACAATTGGTTAAAGGTGGATTTCCGGCACGTTATGGCGGCAGGCTATCTTCTGTAATTGATATTAACTTGAAGGAAGGCAACAAAAACAAAATACATGGCGAAGGAGGTATTGGAATTATTGCTTCACGATTAACTATTGAAGGACCTATAAAAAATAAAAATACCACATTTATACTTTCGGGCAGAAGAACGTATGTTGATTTATTAACTCGTCCGTTATCTTATTTGGTTTCAAAAGGCAAGGCATCTATAGGTTATTATTTTTATGATTTTAATGCTAAAATCAATCATAAATTTTCGGAAAAAGATAGAGTGTTTTTTAGTTCTTATTTAGGTAAAGATGTATTTAGTGGTAAATCCTCTGATCAATATTTAGATGATAAATCTGAATTGAAATTTTATTTAAAATGGGGCAATATTACATCTGCTTTAAGATGGAATCATTTACTATCGCCAAAAATGTTTGTAAATACAACAGCCACATACAGCAGATATAAATTTTTAATTGGAGCTGCTGAAAAATCAACATCGGGTGGTACTAATAATAGCTCGTTTGGATATGATTATTTTTCGGAGATAAATGATGTTGGATTAAAATCTGATTTTGATTATTCGCCTAATAGTAAACATCAAATTAAATTTGGCGCTAATTGGGTTTATCACACTTTTACACCAGGCATAAATGCATTTAAAGCTACCGATGCCAGCTTTAATATAGACACCACATTTGGCGGCAATAAAAAATATACACATGAAGCCTACACTTATATCGAAGATGATTTTACACTAAATGATAAAATTAAAATAAATGGTGGCTTACATCTTTCTGGTTTTTTAGTTCAAAATAAAAACTACCAATCATTACAACCCCGTATTTCGGGTAGATATTTAATTAATCGCTTATCAAGCCTAAAATTATCTTATTGCGAAATGACCCAATACATTCATTTATTAAGCAATGCAGGTATTGGTTTACCTACCGATTTATGGCTGCCAGTTACTAAAAATGTGAAACCGCAAAGCAGCAAACAAGTAGCCATTGGATATGCTCATACCTTAAAAAACGATTACGAAGTAAGTGTTGAAGGCTACTACAAATCAATGAAAAATTTAATTGAATATAAAAATGGGGCTAATTTTTTTACAAATGCTATCGATTGGGAATCGCAGGTAACAACTGGTACTGGAACAAGCTATGGTTCAGAATTTTTAATTCAAAAAAAATATGGTAAACTAACTGGATGGGTTGGTTATACATTAAGTTGGAGTTGGCGTAATTTTCCTAACAAAAATAATGGTGTAAAATATCCTTATAAATATGATAGACGACATGATATTGGTATTGTTGCTTCCTATCAAATATCAAAAAAGATTGACATTAGTGGAACTTGGATTTTGGCTACAGGTAATGCTTTATCATTGCCTAATCAACGCTATGCCGATTTAGTTTCTTTGTATCCAAACGCTGCTAATTATCCGAATGTGCAAAAAAATTCAAGCTTTAATACAATTGAAAGTTTTGATAAATTAAATAATTATAGAATGCCAGTATATCATAGAATGGATGCTGGTATTAATTTTCATAAACAAAAAAAATGGGGTGAGTTAGTGTATAATATTTCGGTTTATAATTTATACAACAGGCTTAATGCATTTTTTATTTATCAGCAAACAAATTATCAAACTAATACTACCGAATTAAAAAAATTAGTTCTGTTTCCAATCATTCCATCATTTTGTGTAAACTTTAAATTTTAATTTCATGAAAAATTTATTATACTTCTTCAAAAAATGCTTGTTAATGACCTCATCTTTATCTTCTCCAACAGAGAAGAATGGTATTTTTCGAAAAAGTTTATTTTTAAAAATATCAGTAGGCATTTTAATATTTTCATCTTGCCAAAAAAATATTGATCTAAAATTGAGTAAAGAATTTACTAAACCCAAATTGGTTTTAAATTCATTGTTAGATGTTGATTCCATTATATCTGTTCATATTAGTTCATCATCATCATCGTTTGGTACTACCATTCCTAATGCAATAGCAAATGCCGAAGTTAATTTATATGAAAATGGTGCTTTTAAAGAAAAATTAATTGCTCAACAAAATGGCTATTACTATTCAGCTTTACTTCAAAAACCAAAGCCAAATAATGTATACGAAATTAGCGTAGTAAAAGAAAATTTTGATGCTATAGATGCTACTACCACCATACCAATAGCACCATCTATAACCAATGTAATATTAGATACAATTGAAAAATCAATTTCATTTCAATTAGCTGATGTATTGGGTAAAAATTATTATCAATTTAATGTAGCCATTCAAGATACTTTTAAAAAATCGTACTTATCTGTAGGCTTACAAACCAAAGAAAAGGTTTTGCTATCGAGCGAAAATCAAGATAATTTTAATGAAGCTGGTTTACAGCAATTGCCACTTACTATAACCGATGAATTGTTTGACGGAAAAACAGCTACTTATAAAGTGTATTACGAAATATATGATGAGCAATTGAATTACAACAATTTGAATCTTGTTTTTAATGCAGCTACTATTTCAAACGAATTATATAATTATTTAAAAAGCAGAAATGAAAATGTAGATAATTCGGGTAATCCTTTTTCAGAGCCAGTGTTGGTAATAAGCAATGTAAAAAATGGGTATGGTGTGTTAGGGGGCAAAGCCAATATTTCATTCAAATTAAAATAATAAAAATGCTGAACCTAAAAGGCATTATAATAGTGGGCAGTTGGCAGTGTAGAGCGTTGAAAACCTGACAGGTTTCGAAAACCTGTCAGGTTTTCAACTTTTTAATGCCCTTTTTCTGTATTTAATTTCCAAAATTAAATAGTACTTTCGTGGTCTTTTTCAATGAAATATTTATTTTTATTTATAGCGTTTATTTTTCCTACTGTAATCTTTGCACAAGAGTTTAGCAGCATTACAAGCTCTACCATTGCTAACGATTCATCCTTTTATGATATTAAGCAAATATCGGCAAACACCTATTGGGTAGCTGGCGAAAAAGGAATATTAATGGCAATAAATTCTGATTTTGAAAAACATTATATTCCCTATCCTAATGAAGGTGTAAACATTTTAAAGATTGGTAAACTATCCGATAATCATATTATTTTATGTGCCGATAAAGGCACTATTTATCATTATTACAAAAATGAAAACAAGTGGCAAGTTCAACATCTAAAGGGTTTTAAAGGTAAAGTGTTGTATAATTTTACAGCCATTAATGATAAAATAGCATTTATATGCGGTGGCAATTCGAAAATAGCTTTATCAAAAAAAGCAATGCCAAGCGGCTTTATTTTAAAAACAATTGATGGTGGATTAACTTGGAAAAAAATATATTCATCAATAGGCAGTATGGTATGGGATGTAGATACCGTTAATACTAATTTAGTGGCATTAAAATATAATTTATTGGGCTCGAGGCTACTTACATTTAATGCTAATAGCAATAAAATTATAGCAAAAAGCAAAACCTATAAAATGTTAGCGCATGAATACAATGCCGAATTAAAAATGTTGGTAGGTGCCAACGATTTTCATATTTATACATCGGGCAAAACAATAGATTGTAGCACCAACATAGCACATAGTTTTACTTCATTAATTTGGGATATTACATCGTTTCAAAATTTAAAAATTGGAAGTTCGTGCAGTGGCAAAATTTCTATCATTAGTGCCAACAATCTTTTGCAAAAAGAAATTCAATGTCCTACCCGTTTTAATTTGTATGGCATCATTTCTGTAAATAAAGAATCTTTACTTTTAATTGGTTCTAATAAAACTATTTTAAAATTAAACTTATATCCAAATCATATTTTCCAATCAATAAACAACTAACAAATGAAATTAATTAAACCCCTATTATTGGCTACTTGTGTAGCATTGGCAGGTTGCGATGGCAGTATTCAATCGCAAGATGTTTTTAAAGCAATAGATAATGTAGCAAACGGGATGAATACGGCAAGCGGCAGTGGTGGCGTTACTAACGACCAAGTAGTGGCAGGCTTAAAAGAAGCTTTAAACCG
>JBEEMV010000152.1:0-16095 GCA_041192505.1 Bacteroidota bacterium | reverse complement strand
TAATGAGCTTACATCGGTACTATTTTGATTCATGTTTAATTTCGAATCTAATTCGCTTCGATTGTATACATCGCCTCGTTTTATGCCTAATACAGATGCTAGTTCCTTGTCGCTATATTTTGTGTTTCCTTTCCAATAAATGTTTCTATAATAATATTTTTTGCCTTCATTTATTTTTACAAATAAAACTAAATTGTTTTTTTCATTTTTGTAAGATGTATCGCCAATGCATTCAGCATCTCTAAATCCTTTACTATTATAGTTTTCAATTATTTTTTGTTTATCGCCTTCAAAATCTTCTTTTCTGTATTTTGATGCTGAAAAAACATTTAATCTAAATCGATTCCACATTTCTTCACGAAGTTGTGGTAATGTTAAATGATAGATTCCATTACAAAATTTTGTGGGTGAAAAATGTGAGATAGCAACTAAATCGGTTTTAGTTAAAGGTCTTAATCTTGCTCGTTCTTTGGTGTCTTTCATCAAGCGTTTTAATTTACTTGATGATATATTGCTGTTGCCTACAAAATAAATATCTTCAATTTTTACTTTATGCCCTTTTGAAATAATGTAAAGTAAATTAATTGTATTTCGGGTAAGTGAATCTTTGTTTTCGAAACATTTTACATCTACTGCTGTATACCCTTTTTCAAAATAATAATCTTTTATAGATTGGATGGAATTTGTTTTTAAGTTTTCGGTAAAAACTTTTCCTTTTATTAATTGTATTTTTTTGTTTAAATCTTCGCCATCGCCTTTTCCAATGCCTCTGTAAGTCCATTTTCCCAATCTTGGTCTTTCAGTTAATTGAATATCTAAAAATGCGGTGCTGCCTACAATATTTGTAATTTTTACTTGAATATTGGCAAACAAACCTTGTTTCCATAATGCTGAAATTGCTTTACTAATATCATCACCAGGAATGGTTATTTTTTGTCCAACTACTAAGCCTGTATAGGTTTTTAAAATATCTTGGTCTAAATATTTTGTGCCGCTAACGGTGTATCCGCCTAACTCGTAGGATTGGGGTGGTACAATTAACGAATCGGATTGGGCAAATAAATTGCTAATAAAAACGGTTGATAGGATGGCTATCAAAAAAACTCTAATCAATTTCACGTAGTATATTTTTCTTAATTTTTTTTAAAACAATTAAACTTGATAAAGACAAAATTATTGTGTTTGCTCTGCAGCAATTTGTTCACTTGTTTTGCCAAATCGTCTTTCTCTATTTTGATAATCTATAATGGCATCTGCTAAATCTTTTTTTCTGAAATCGGGCCATAATACTTCGGTAAAATAAAATTCGGCATAGGCTAATTGCCATAATAAATAATTGCTAAGACGGTGTTCGCCACTGGTTCTTATCATTAATTCAGGATTAGGAAATGATGCTGTATTAAGATGCTGAGCTACTGTATCAGGTGTAATATTTTCAATTTGCAATTCATTGCTTTTTACTTTAGTTGCAATTTTTTTTACAGCATCTGTAATTTCCCAATAACTACTATAACTTAATGCTAACACCAAATTTAATCGGGTGTTGTTTTTAGTTTTATCAATAGTTTCCATTAATTCATCATAACAACTTTTGGGTAATGATGCTAAATTGCCAATAGCTTTTAGGCTGATATTGTTTTTATTTAATGTTTCTAATTCGCCTTTTAAAGTGCTTACTAAAAGCATCATTAAGGCATCTACTTCATCTTTTGGTCGGTTCCAATTTTCTGTACTAAATGCATACATTGTGCAGTACTCAATGCCAATTTCGGCGCAGCCTTCAGCAATATCACGAACAGATGTAACGCCATTTTCATGACCAAATATTCGGGCATTTCCTTGCTGTTTTGCCCATCTGCCATTGCCATCCATTATTACTGCAATATGCTTGGGCAATTTAGTAAGATCAATATTTTTTTTCCAATCAGACATGGATACAATTATTTGGATGGTTGATTTAATTAGCCGCCAAAATACAAATAATGTTGCAAATCAGAAACCTTGAAATTGATTTTAATTGAATTAAGCACTTTATTAGCAAATCTTTTATTCAACAGAAAAGTGTTTGCAAAAAAATATTTTTTAATAAACAGAAGTATTATTTTTATATCGGATTTATAAACTTTTAATAAGTAGAAATACTTATTGTTTTACGTTTTATAAACACCTATTTTGCTAGCTCATTTTTATCATCTATAGTTTATTCAAAAAAACCTTGTATGCGGAAAATCTACTTGATTTTAAGTTTATTGTTTGTCGTGTTTATTCAATTTAGTGCTAAGGCACAAGCGCCAACTGCTTGTTTCAGTGCAGTATCGGGGCAAACATTTCCTGTAGCACAATGTGGTGCTTTTTTTATTCAGATAAATAATTGCTCTTCGGGCACTTATGATTCTGCTATTTGGCGATTGCAAATTAGCAATAATTTAAATTGTGCTGCGCCGTGGGGCATTAGTTTTATTACTGCAAAAGGCGGTGCTGCGGCATCTACAGGTACAGGTTATTCGCTAACAGTATATGGTTCGTACAAACTTTGTTTAACTTTAATAAACAGAGCTACTGGGCAAAAAGATTCATTTTGTACATGTATTGCTAAAGTGTATCCTATTCCTCAACCAAATTTTACAGCATCCGATACACTTAGTTGTGGGGCGCTAACTACCACATTTACTCCAAACATAAGTTCTGGTACTGCGCCATTTGGGCCTATCACTTGGTATTATGGCGATAATGTAACTCAAACCACATTGGGTTCAACAGCTGTAACACATACTTATGCATGCAAAAATACTTTTCCGCCATGTTATACTATTACCATGTCGGTAGTTGATGCACATGGTTGTACTAAGGTGGTAAGTAAGCCTTGTTTTGTAAGTGTACCATGTAATCCTACGGCTACAGTATCTGTAACAGGTGGCAATACATGTATAGCGCCATCAACGGTATCGTTGCATGCAGCATCCACTTCATTAATTGGTAATGGAATTTATTCGTGGTGGTTTCCGCCTTCATCATTTCCTCCGTTTGCTGCTGTAAGTGGGCCATCATCATCTTCTGCTAATATTAGCCATACTTTTAATACTTACGGATGTCATGATGTGATAGTAGCTGTAAAGGATTCGATTACTGGCTGTTCGGACACAACACAATTAATCAATGCAGTTTGCTTGCAGGGTGTAGCAGTAACAAGTTTATCATCAAATGTAACTAAAACTTGCTGTGGGCAGGCATTTACAGTAACACTTAATGCTAACTCAAATCCAATTTCGAATCCAGTATGTGTAATTAAAGGTATATTGGTAGCAACGCCAGTAGGTGTTGGTGGTTCGCCAATTGTTTTAGGGCAAATTACATCAACTCAGCCAAGTGTATATTCAATTCCTTGTGGCACTTCAATTCCGGTTACTTACAATATTTGTTTTCAAAATAATCAAGTAATTAATATGTGCAATAATTGTACAGTTACTTACAATGGATGTTTTCAAATTACTGTAATGCCTTCGCCTACAGCGAACATTAATTTAACTCCACCTACCATGGCAAGTTATTGTTCTTCAGGTCATCAATTTTGTTTTAATGCAAGCACACCTGCTAATAATTTACCAGGTACAACTTATCGATGGTTTATTGGTTCGCCAATAGGTGCGCCGCTAAGTACCACTACAAGTTTTTGTTATACATACCCTAATTTTGGAAGCCTAAAAATTTATTTAAAAACTTGTCAAAGTGCTGCAAATGGTGGTTGTTGTGCTATCGATTCATTTACAATAACACAGCAAAAACCGAATGGAAATATATTTGTTTCACAATTAAGTGGTTGTGATACAGTTATTTCAAAAATTCAAGTTATACCTGGTAATGATTCGCTTTACATTTACGATTTTGGCGATGGAAGTCCTATTATTACTACCACAGATGATACAATAAAGCATTTATTTCATTGCAATATTGATACTTGTTATTCGTTAAAAATTATTCATATTGCCTTTTCATCAAATGGTTTTGCTTGTGTTGATACAATATCGAGATATAAAACAATAAAAATTGGGCATAAGATACCGCCAGTTGTTAGTATGTCGCCACCTGTGCAATGTTTGGTTCATAAAAATGCATGTGTGCAAGTTAATCCTAATGTGCCAGGATTAATACCACCACCCAATAGTGCTCCATCATGTGTGTTAAAAGCTTGCCATTGGTATTTTACCAAACCAGGCGATCAACAACCTGTTGTACAAAGCTTTGTGTGTGATAGCCCAAGAGTATGTTTTGATGATACTGGTCATTTTGATGCACATTATGTAATTGTAAACAATGGTTGTGCAGATACTTTAGTTGTGCCACGTGCAGTTTTAATTAATGGTATATTGGGAGATTTTAGTGATTCATTAAGTTGTAGTAACACGGGTACATTATCAAATTTATGTGTATCATTTAAGTCGAAATTTAAAGTATATCCACCACCAACAGATTCAACCCATATTACGTTTATAGTAAATAGTGGATCATGTGGTGCGCCAGTTTCGTATAATTTTGTAGTAGCTCCAAATGGTGCATATCCAACATTTACTCATTGTTTTTGTAATACTGGATCGTATAGTATTAAAATGATTACAAAAAATGCTTCGAGTAATTGCCCTCCAGATACAACAATTAAAACGGTTCAAGTATTTCCAATTAAAGCTCAAATAGATTTGGTGGCACCTTCGTCACTTAAACAATGTTCGCCAACATTCTGCTTTTCATCTGCTAATAGCTCACCAACTAATCCACCACCGCCTAATATTAATTGGTCATTTGGTGATGGCAAAACATCTACGCTACGTAATCCTTGTCATAAATTTGATACTTGTGGAAAATCGTATACTGTAAAACTGAAAATTTCAAATTCATCAAAAACCTGTGTTGATTCAACAACAAAGATTGTTACTTTCCATAAAATAACACCTAATATCACTTTATCGCAGCTTACAAATTATTGTGGTATTTGTATGGTAGTTACTAATAATACAGTGTATTGTGGTGGTGTGCCCGATTCAACTTATTTATCGTTTGGAGATGGTACTTCGCAAGTTATTCATGGTGCTTGGACAAGCTATACACATTGTTTCAGAGCAACTCAATATGCAAATGTGTATTATGAACTTACAGATAATATTGGCTGCAAAGAAGTTGGATTTATTGCTACACCAACAGTAGTTGGAATGGAACCTTGTGTTGGTGGTTTTATTGATACAGTAGTTTGTTTGGGGTCAACAGTTAATTTTACTGATTGCACAGCAGGTTTAGTTAGTACTAGATGTTGGTCGGTAAGTGCTGGTTTTTGCAATCAAAACACTACTTGTTTATCTACCAATTCTAATTTTTCTTATACATTTATTGTAGGCGGCGATTATTATATTAATCTACATTTATATAATATTTATGGCTGTATAAAAGATACATGTATTAAAATTCATGTACAAAATCCTTTAGCCTCTTTTTCTGGTCGAGATTCAATTTCTTGCCCTGGCACTTTTGATACACTTACCAATAATTCGGTAGGCGCTTATGACCAATTGATAATTTCGATGAGTTCGGCTCCGATTAATTTTTATCAAACATTTACCTATTATAAAAACCAAGGTGGTATTCCGAATAAAATAGCTATTCCTATTGGTTATCCGGCCGATTATAAATTATGTTGGAATGCAATTAGTGCAACCGGTTGTTCAGATTCTATATGTAAAAATTTGCATGTTGCTGGTCCAATTGGTAAGCTAAATTGTAGCAATGTGTATGCTTGTGTAGGCGATACGGTATGCTGCCAATTAGTTACCAATTCTGCCATGAGCCCAATTATTAAATTCTCCGATGGTTCATTTCAAGCATTGCCATTTAATGCATCGGGCATTTATAATTTTTGTCATAAATATTCTTTTGCTGGGCATCAATTGGTACAAGCATTTATTGATGATGGCATTGGCTGTAGCTATCCTGTTCAAGATACTGTGCATATTGATGGGCCAACTGCTAATTTTAGTTGGACACCATATATATATGATTTTTGTGGCAAAGGCACTGTAACGATGGTTGACTCTTCATTTGCTACACTTTATCCTATTGATAATACAAAATATAAATGGACAGTATTTGATGCCAGCGGTAATGTATTTGCAAGTTATTCAACTGTAACACCTACTGTTACTATTTCAACACCTGGTAATTATAGTATGCGATTGATTATTCAATCTACATTTGGTTGTAAGGATACCATTGTGAAACCTTTCATTCGCATTCATCCATACCCAACGGCTTCATTCAATATTTTACCCGATACAATTTGTATCAACCAATGTGCAAACTTTATAAACACATCTGTTAATCCTGATACATTAGGCGGCTATAAATGGTATTTAAGTTTTCCTAATTTGCCTTCGTTTGCTTCAACCACTAATGCACAATATTGTTTTACAGCAGGTGCAGGTACTTATACAATTGTGCTTATTGATAGTTCGAAACATGGCTGTAAAGATACTTCAACTATGCAAAGCATTTTGGTATTGCCAAGTTTAACAGCAGCCTTTACATCAAGTACAAATTTAATTTGTGGTAATAGCGGTGTTGTTAATTTTCATAGTACATCTATACCCAATAGTGGTATTACATGGGAATGGAAATTTGGTGATGGAACACCTAATATTCCAATAGGTAATTTATCATCTGTTACGCATACATTTGCCCGACCAACTGGTATAGTAGATACTTGCTATCAAGTAAAATTAATTATCCGAAATCCTTCTGGATGTATTGATAGTATTATGCATCAAGTTTGTATTTCGGCAGCGCCACATATTGGTTTAACTTTAAGTACAAAATCTTCATGTAATCCATTAAGTGTAGATTTTACCGATAATAGTATTTCAACAGCGTTGATAGCAAATTATAATTTAGATTTTGGCGATGGAAGTGCCCCATATTCTTCTGTTTCGCAACCTATTAGTTTGAATCATGTGTTTACAAATTCGAGCAATAATTTAGTACGTCAATTTTTTATTACTTATCAAATTTCAACTATTTATGGTTGTAATGATACATTGTACGATACGCTTTCAGTATATCCAATTCCGTTGGCAAATTTTGGAGTGAACCATGATTCTATTTGTGGCAATACTGGTGTAATTGCATTCTCTAGCACATCTACCCCTAATACAGGTGTAAATTTTGTGTGGCGATGGAATGATGGAACACCACAAATTGGACCAGGCAATTTTCCAAATCCTGGCCATACATTTACGCTGCCTGCTTTGGTAGGCGATACCTGTTATCATCCGCAATTAATTTTAGTAAATCAATTTACTTGCGCCGATACCAGCAATACTACTATTTGTATATCAGCATTGCCACAAGTTCATTTATTATTAGGTCAACAATCTTCTTGTAATCCTTTGCTTACAAGCTTTACCGATAGTTCTATTTCAATAGTTCCTATTACTAATTATGATTTGAATTTTGGTGATAATACCAATTACAGTTCAGTAGTTGCGCCTACTAATGTGCCAAAAATATACACTAATTTAAGTAGCACATTTGTTTCAAATTATATTACTACTTATTCATTAACTACAGCTTTTGGTTGTGTAAGTTCTCGAACTGATACGTTTAATGTATTTCCAATTCCTATTGCATGTGCTGGTGCAAACGATTCTGTATGCCCAGGCGTTGTACAACTTATAGGTTGTACACCTGCTGGCGGAATGACCTACAATTGGTATAGCCCCACAGGCAGTAGTGTTTATTCGCCAAGTAATACGGTAGCCCGTCCGGCTATTGTGCCACTGGTTACTAATACATATTTTTTACAACAAACAAATGCTTATGGATGTATAGATACGGCTCAAGTAACCATTACGGTAAAAGGCTTGTTGATTCCTTTAGCAGGGCACGATACAGCCGTATGTGTAGGTGCTGATATTAATTTGTATGCACAAGGCGGTATTAGTTATGAATGGTATCAATTAAGTAATAACACATTAGTATCTACCAAGCCTAATTTAGTTTATACAGCCACCAAAACAGATTCGTTTAGAGTAATTATTAATGGCGATTGCGATTCGGCATCGGTTAATGTATATGTGTATGTATTTCCTAAACCTCATGTAATTATCGACCCAAATACCTATACCATTTTTGGTGGGCAACAGCATTCAATAACTGCTAAGCCATCTACTAATTTGGCACATTTTATTTGGAAACCATCTATCGGAATTATGGGTAGTGATTCGGATAAAAACATTATTGTAGCACCCGAAGTTAATACCACCTATTCTATTACCATGACGGATGAATATGGCTGTAAAGATTCAGCAGATGTTTCCATTTTTGTATTGTGCGATAAAAATAATTCTATTTATGTGCCTAATGCATTCGAGCCTAATCAACCATCATCAAACATCAATTCAAGATTTTTTATTCAAGGCAGAGGAATAAAAGAAATTGTGTTTTTACGAATTTACAATCGTTGGGGTGATGAATTATTTAATCAAGAACATTTTCCTATTAATGATGCAAGCTATGGTTGGGATGGAACAAAAAATGGAACTGTGGTAGGCAATGATGTATACATGTATCAAATGCAAGTGCTTTGTTCAAATGGAAGTATATTCCCTATTTCGGGCAATTTTACTGTTATCAAATAATTATTGATGAGTAAATCAACTGCATATAAATCGCTTATCTCATTGCTGGATGACCCCGATGAAGAAGTGTATAACAATGTATTTGCAAAGCTTTGCGAATTTGGGCCCGAAGTAATTCCGCAGTTAGAAGATGAATGGGAACATAATTTAGATGATTTAGTACAAACCCGATTAGAAACTTTAATTCATACCATTCAATTTGATTCATTAAAAAATGAATTAAAAACTTGGGCTTTAAACGAATCGGATAATTTGCAAAAAGGAATAATAATTTTTAATAAATTTTATTACCCCGATGCACCCGAAAATACGATTACTGATAAATTAGAAATATTAAAAAAAGAAATTTGGATTGAATTAAATCAACAGCTTACACCCATTGAGCAAGTAAGAGTATTCAATCTTATCTTTTTTAAACATCAGCAGTTTCATGCTAATTTATTGCAATCTAAAGATCCTAAAAACAATTTTATTACCTACAATTTAGAAACAAAAAAAGGTAATCAAATTGGATTAGGATTATTGTATTTATTAGTAGCTCAACAATTGCGCATGCCAATTTATGGCGTATGTTTAAAAAATCATTTTGTAGTATGCTTTGTTGATACCGATGTGTTTCAAAAAAATTCGGGCTATATAAATTCGCAGGATATATTGTTTTATGTTAATCCATATAACCAAGGTGCTATATTTAATAGGCCGCAAATAATTGAATACCTGCATAAACTTAGAGCCGAACCAAAAGATAAATATTTTAATCCTGCCAATAATATTGAATTAATTACCGAACTTATTTTGCAAACAGCCGCCGATTTTAAATTGCAAAACGAACATATAAAATATGATGAACTAATGCAGCTTAAAAATCTATTGCATTAAGTAAGTTTCATGTCTTTTAGTTAAAAAATAATAGGAATTTAGTAAAGCTAATGCTTTATATACATCTCCAATCCTAATCAATTCTGCCATATTGCATTTTTTAATTATGTAATTACGTTGGTTTACGTATAGTAATAATCTGCAATGTATAATTACTTTGTATTATACAAATTTTATTAATCCAAAAACTTATTTATCATGAAACTTAAACACTTCATTTTAGCCGCAACGATGTTCTTCGGAACAAAAACGTTTGCACAAGTTGGTATCGGTACCACATCGCCAGTATCAACATTAGATGTTAGAGGGTCGGCTTCGTTCAATACACGAAGTATTTCATCTACCACTACACTTACAGGTACTGATCATACTATCATTTATACTGGTAGTAGTACAGCCACTTTAACTTTACCATCTGCGTCAGCATGTTCTGGTCGTGAGATATGGGTAAAAAATAGCAGCACCTATGCTGTAACTATTGCTACTGCATCATCGCAAACAATAGATGGTAATAGTACTTGGAGTATTCCGAGCCAATATGAAACGGTTTTATTTATGAGTAATGGTACAAATTGGATAGTAAAACAACAAATGACACCATCAAATGGTAATGCTGATTGGAAGCAAGGTGGTAATACACAAACAGCCGTAAAAAATTTAGGAACTACTGGCGCTTATGATTTACCAATTGTTACTAATAATACAGAAAGAATGAGAATATTATCGGGTGGTAATGTAGGTATTGCTACCACTACACCAGGGTCGGAATTAGATGTAAAAGGAACTTTACGTTTATCAGGTTCATCAACTGGGTATGTTGGGTTGAAAGGTGCAACATCAGCAGGTTCAACCACATATACTTTACCAACAGCAGATGGTTCAAGCGGACAAGTATTATCAACCAATGGTAGTGGTACATTAAGTTGGGCTACAGCAGCAGGTTCAACCACCAATACGATGAGTTCATCAGCTAATACAATAACAAGCACAGTAAATGGAACATCAGCTACTGCAAGTGCTGTAAACAGCATTTCAAATACATCATCAACTAATAGTTTATCAACTACTGTAAATGGTATTTCGAGTAGTGCCGTAAACATTATTAATTCAAATACATTAAGTTCATCAGGCAATACAATAACTAATTCAGTAAATGGTGTATCTGCAACAGCTAATGCTGTAAATACAGTAGCAAATACTTCTTCAGCAAATACATTACTAACTACAATAAATGGTGTAGCAGGAACGGCTGTAAATATTATTAATACTAATGCAACATCATTAAGCGGAAATAATTTAACAACAACAATTAATGGTGTGGCTTCAACTGCTTTAGACTTAAAATCAATTGATTCGAGTATTTATAAAATGGACGGAACATTACGAGCAGCAAGAACTGTAACAATGAATGCAAACAATTTAACTTTAAGTTCAACTACAGGTCATTTAGTTTTTAATCCATCATCAACAGGTAAATTTGGTATTGGTATTACAACGCCTGCAGTACCCATGAATGTGCATTATACTACTGCTGCTGCTCCAGCATCATCAGGTACAACATCAACTGCCATTGCCCGATTTGATGCTCAAAATAATGCCTTAGATATTGGAGCTTATAGTGCTTCGCCTTATGGCAACTGGTTACAAGCTACTGCTGTAGCTAATTTGGCTACTACTCAACCATTAGTTTTAAACCCGAATGGTGGTAATATTGGTATTGGTGTAGCTTCGCCATCGTATGCTTTATCATTTAGCGGACAAGCTGCTAAACAAATTTGGATGGAACGAAATACTACATCAGCCACAGCAGGCAATGATTTAACTTTGCAATCAAGCGGTTGCACAAGTTCATCAACTAACAAAGCTGGTGGTAATTTATATTTAAACTCAGGAACATCAACAGGCACAGGTACTTCGGATGTGTATATAGGAACGGCTACAGCTGGTACAAGCGGCACTACCGATAATTCACCTTCTACAAAAATGTATATCAAAGGTAATGGTATGGTAGGGTTGGGGCATAGTTCGCCAACAGCCAATCTTTCAATTTATGGAACAACAAATAGCGGTTTTGCACCAACTTGTTGGGGTGGAACTAGCACAGGACCAGAAATTTCTTTTTCTCGTGGTGGATTTTATACAGTAGGGGCTTCTATTCAAATGATTGATTACAATGCATATTCATCAGGCTTAAGCTTCAATGTACATAAAGGAACTAACAATGGTGGTGGTGGTACTTTTGCTGATAACTGGCCTACGGATGTAGTACAAGCCATGACGATTGATAATAAAGGATACGTTGGTGTTGGTGTTGCCGATCCTAAATCTACATTAGATGTTGGTGGTAGTTTGGCTTTAAAAATTTCTACACAATCAAGCTCTATAGCGGTTACATTAGATAATACTGCTACAATATGGTATTTTACAGGTACAGCATCTATTTTATTGCCATTGGCAAGTAGTTATACCAATAGAGTTTATACTATTGTAAACAGAACAGGAAGCAGCAAAACAATTTCATCATTTACCAGTTTGAGTGGTTCTGCCACTATTTCAATTGCAGCAAATAGTAGTATCGAAATAGTTTCAAATGGTACAAGTTGGCTACAGATTAGATAATATTTAAAATAGGTTTCAAAGTAAAATTTGTAAAAAAAGCGATGCTTCTAATAAAAGGAGCATCGCTTTTTGTTTAAATAAAAAAGGTGTAGCACTATTTAAAGAACTACACCTTGTTTGCAAAAAAATTAGTGGTTTAATATTAAAGTTTGCAAACTAATTGTACAGACAACTATTGTGGCTAAAAAGTTGCAAGGCTTTTTTTGTTTTTTTTAAGATGTCATGTTTACTATTCATCCGCTTTCAATTTCCACACATCAATATTTATCCGTAATCTTGCATTATTAAAATTATGGCAAGAATATTAGCAATAGATTATGGGATGAAACGCTGCGGCATTGCTGTTACAGACGAATTTCAGATCATAGCAACCGCTTTAACAACCGTTGAATCAAAAACTATTTTCGATTTTTTAAAACAATATTTTGCCAAAGAAAAAGTAGAAAAACTGGTAGTAGGCTACCCAAAAGATTTATTGAATAGAGATACTCATGGAACCAAACCTGTTGAAGATTTTGTAAAAAAAATGAAGATAGTTTTTCCTGATTATTCAATTGATTTAGTAGACGAAAGATTTACATCAAAAATGGCTTCGCAAAGTATGGTGATGAGTGGTGTAAAAAAATCGCAAAGGCAAGATAAAGGACTGATTGACCAAATAAGTGCCGCTATTATTTTGCAACATTATTTAGCAACAAAAAAATAAGAATTTCAAATTATGATATTACCCATTGTGGCTTATGGCAGCCCAGTTTTAAAAAAAATGGCCGAAGATATTACAGCCGATTATGAAGGCTTACAGGAATTGATAACTAATATGTGGGAAACCATGTATAATGCTAACGGCGTAGGTTTGGCGGCGCCACAAATTGGAAAAGCTATTAGGCTTTTTGTGATGGATAGCGAACAAATTATTAATAATGCTGAACCCGATGATGATGATAATGATTTGTACAACAACCCCATGAAACGAGTTTTTATCAATGCTAAAATTACCCGAAAAGGCGGCGAAGAATTTCCTTACAACGAAGGTTGTTTAAGTATTCCTAATATTCGGGAAGATGTATTTCGTCCGTCCGAAATTGAAATTGAATTTTTAGATGAAAATTTTAAATCCCATACAGAAACTTATACAGGGCTTAATGCTCGTGTAATTCAACATGAATATGACCATATCGAAGGCATACTTTTTACCGATCATTTAAAACCATTAAAAAGAAAATTATTAGGCAATCGACTAAATGATATTTCGAAAGGGTATGTAAAAACAGATTACAGAATGAAACAAGGTGTAAAGTAAGTTCATTAAAAAAACCGAATCAATTTCTGATTCGGCTTTTTTAATTCATTAATGTAGTATTATTTTTTTATAAATATTTCCTTCATTTGTTTTTAATGTAAGGAAGTATAAGCCACTAACCATATCATTTTGATTAAATGGAAAAGTATAAGTATTGTTACCCTCAGAATTTATTTTAAAATTTGATACAACTTGTCCTATTAAATTTGATACAGTAAATGATTCTAATTTAAAGATAGAATTTTTACTAATAATTTTAAAGCTATTATTGTCAACCACAATGGTTACATCACTTATATTAGTATTTAAATATCCAACTCCGTTGTTCTTATAATAAATTTTATATTTAGGTCGAATATTTACTTTTGGATTGGTACTTGAAGCCCAACAATATCTTCTTTGAGATGTTCCTGAAATATTTATTGGCGATAACCTTAATCCGTAATTCGATAATGGTTGGCTTACCCAATTTTGAATCCAACTTGTAACATCGAATTTATTATAATGAAATGACAAAGTTGAAGCTGGAATAATTATTTGATTGTTGGTTGAATAAGTAGGCTCAGAAGTATAATTAACAGTATTTTGATTCCATATACCAGTTATTAAACTAATTGTAACTGAATTATCCTCTGTTCCGCCTGGGTTAATATTGTTCCAATTGCTATCAGGACTTAATTCCAAAAAAGCAGAATCGATAATAGCATTTGGCTGTAATAAAGATAAATCAGTTTGCAATAAATCATCTGCTGTATATCCTCCACCTGAGTTTACACCCGGACCAAAAACTTCAGCATTATGATTATTCAAGTTTGTAAATGAAGAACAATATGCTCGTTTAGAATTTATAGAATCACAAACAATATTAACAAACAATGATTGCGAAAAAGCATTAATACTGATTAGAACAAACAAAATTGTAATGATTCTTTTTTTCATACTTGAGTATTTAATTATTATTTCGATAAATTTTATTATTCAAAATTAAATATGAATTACTTCGCCATAAGCTGCTGCTGCTGCTTCCATCACCGCTTCACTCATCGTTGGATGTGGATGAATGGCTTTAATAATTTCATGCCCTGTAGTTTCTAATTTACGAGCTACCACCACTTCGGCAATCATTTCAGTAACATTGGCACCTATAAAATGTGCGCCTAACCATTCGCCATATTTAGCATCAAAAATTACTTTTACAAAACCTTCTTTTGCACCAGCAGCACTTGCTTTGCCACTTGCTGTAAATGGAAATTTGCCTACTTTAATTTCGTAGCCAGCTTTTTTAGCAGCTTCTTCGGTATAACCCACCGAAGCAATTTCGGGTGAGCAATACGTACAACCTGGAATATTATTATAATCAATAGTTTCGGGGTGATGACCAGCAATTTTTTCAACACAAATAATACCTTCGGCACTTGCTACGTGGGCTAATGCTTGCGTAGCCAATAAATCGCCAATGGCATAAATGCCTGGTACATTTGTTTGATAATATCCATCTACCACTACTTTACCTTTTTCTGTTTTTATGCCTAATGCTTCTAAACCAATATTTTCGATATTAGCAGTTACACCTGTAGCACTTAATAATATATCGGCTTCTAAAATTTGTTCGCCAGTTGGTGTTTTTACTTTTGCTTTTACGCCGCTGCCACTTGTATCAACGCTTAATACAGATGAATCGGTTAAAATTGTGATGCCTTGTTTACGATAATTACGTTCTAATTCTTTGGATACATCAGCATCTTCAACGGGTACAATTCGTGGTGCAAATTCAACAATCGTAACTTTTGTTCCCATGGCATTATAAAAATAAGCAAACTCAACTCCAATAGCACCTGCACCTACAACTATCATGGTTGCTGGTTTTTCGGGCAATACCATCGCTTCACGATAGCCAATTACTTTTTTACCATCTTGTTTTAAATTTGGTAGTTCACGGCTTCTACCACCAGTAGCTAAAATAATATTTTTGGCTTCGTAATTTTTCTTTGTGCCATCAGCCGCAGTAACTTCTACTTTTTTGCCCGGAACTAATTTTGCAGTTCCCATGATTACTTCAATTTTATTTTTTTTCATTAAAAACTGAATGCCTTTGCTCATGTTATCAGCCACACCACGGCTGCGTTTTACCACAGCACCAAAATCAGCTTTTGCATCGCTTACTTCTAAACCATAATCGGCTGCATGTTTCATATAATTAAATACTTGAGCACTTTTTAATAATGCTTTTGTAGGTATACAACCCCAGTTTAAGCATATACCACCCAATTCAGATTTTTCGATAATGGCTGTTTTTAAGCCTAATTGCGAAGCTCTTATTGCTGCTACATATCCGCCTGGACCACTACCGATTACTATTAAATCAAACATGTTTTGATATTTTTTTATGATTATTATTTATGCTGCAAATGTAATTTTGTTTTACTAAAATTTATACACTTCAAATGAGAAGTTCATCTTATGATTTTTAATGACTAAAATCATTATAGCCCATTTTTCGAAGCTGATGATCGCTGCTAATCCAATCTTCCACCACTTTTACACTCAGTTCTAAATAAGCTTTTTTGCCAATAAATTTTTCAATATCAGTTCGAGCTTCAACTCCTAATTTTTTAATAGCAC
>JBEEMV010000151.1:0-4786 GCA_041192505.1 Bacteroidota bacterium | reverse complement strand
CAGCGCCATCGCCAAATATTACACAAGTTGCTCTATCAGTATAATCAATTATCGAACTCATTTTATCAGCTCCTACTATTACCACTTTTTTATGTGTGCCAGCTTCAATAAATTTTGAACCTGTACAAAGCGCATACAAAAAGCCGCTACATGCTGCATTAATATCAAAGCTCCAAGCATTTGATGCCCCTACTTTATCGCAAATAATATTTGCTGTAGCAGGAAAAATCATATCGCCTGTAACTGTAGCACAAATCAATAAATCAATTTCTGATGCATCAATTCCTCTTTTTTCTAATAATCTGTTTACAGCTTGAATAGCCATTACCGAAACGCCTTGTCCTTCGCCTTTAAGGATGTGCCTTTCTGAAATACCAGTTCTACTCATTATCCATTCATTATTAGTATCTACTAATTTTTCTAACTCAGCATTGGTTAAAATATAATCAGGTACATATCCTGCAACGGCGGTAATAGCGGCAAATGTTTTACTCATTATTTTTGATTTGAAAAACAAACCTACTTATTTCAATTGAAAAACAAAAAAATAAAACCTCACAATATATTTTATTAAGAATTAAATTGTAGACTATTGAGTGCATTTTGAAGTATATTTTAACCCAATAAAAGCCTTAAAAACAGGTATATATTTTTAATTAATTTTCTTCATTAAAATAAATTTTATAAAATTTTCTTCCGTCTTTTTCAATTCCCTGCTCAATCAACTCTCTGTTGCCATGAATATAGATATGAAAATTTTTATCCAGCTTTAAAACACTTTTAAAAACACGTGCTTGTTTTTTAACTGCTTGTGGTGATATTTCAAAAGTATCTTCCAATTCTATTTCATGGCTCTGTCGATACGATTCATCGTAAGACCTAAACGATTTTATAATTTCTTTATTAACAAATACCTCTTCCTCAAATTCATTTTTATCAAACTCATCATGGGTTTTAAAATATTCAACCGATCTATTTAATAAATCAATTTTATCAGCTTTGCTTACTTCAAATTCCCCATCTAATTGTTTTGTTACAAAGCCTTTGGCAATGCTCAAAAATTGATTGGTTTGATGATAAATATTTTCTTGCGATGCTAAACCCAAAAACAAATCCTTCCAATAAATTGCTTCATCACCCTTGTTTTGATTATCTATAATTAGTACATCAAAACCTGCCTCTTTATTTGTATTTAAAACCAAACAACCTTTATCAAACTTACTTAAATCAATTCCTTGTTTGTATGTAATTTCAAAATCTTGCTGCTGCTGATTCACTTCAAAAAACGAACTTTTATTTTCTGTTTTAAAAATGCCCACAGCATCTACTAATTTTCCATCGACTTCGCAATTAGAAAAATGGCACACATGTAACTCACCCGATTTTATTTTTGGATGACTTGAGTTATTATGTAAATGCTTAGCAATAGAAATACTTATTGGATGCAACATTGTAGCATCATCCAATATGTTATTGCAATAATTATACGTTTCATTATATTGTAAAGAAGTGGCATGAGCAAACTTAAATTGATCATATACGTGAACAAAACGGTGCAAAAAATAATCTGTTAATAATGAAGAAAGTTCTTCATTTAAAGATAATGATTGCTTAGAAATAAATATATCATCTGCTTCAGTTCTATTGCCTACATAATGAATCGACATAGCATTTAAAAGAGCATTACTAAAATTCATCATCTATTTAATTTTTTTATATTTTAAGCACCAAAAATAGCTGAATAAAAAATATAGAATAAAAGAAACACATAATATTTAGTACAGTCCACATAACCAAGATAATTTTATCTGAAAATAAATAAAATTTATAATTGCATTCAAAACATATTCACTCATATCATTTTAATACCTTACAATTTTTAATATTTTTGCTCACTTTATAAATGATTTTACTTTTACAAATAATATTTTGGTGTTGCATATTAGCTGTGGGCTATACCTATTTCTTTTTTCCGATATTGATAAAAAAAATAGTACAAGGCAAATCGAATAATTCAATTTGTTTTTCAAAAGATGATCAATTGCCAGTGGTGGCTATTATCATGTCGGTTTTTAACGAAGAAAAAGTATTAACCGAAAAATTAAATTCAGTATTAGAACTTAATTATCCGCCACAGCTTATTCATTTTTTTATTGGCAACGATGCAAGTACCGATTCCACCTCTCACATTTTGCAACAACATCAATCAAAGTTCGAAAATTTTAATGTTGTAAATAATATTATTCAATCGGGCAAAACAAGTTTTATTAATAAGCTTAGCAAAATGGCTAAAGAAAAATTAGGTGATGAAGCCATTTTTATTTTAACCGATGCTAATGTGATGTTAGAAAAAGATTTATGTTTTGAATTGGTAAAACATTTTAAGAATCCAAAAATTGGAATTGTAGGCGCTAATGTGATGAATACATCGCATAAAGAATCGGCAGTGGCTGATATGGAAACCATGTATATTAGTCGTGAAAACGAAATTAAATTTAATGAAGGGCTTTTGAATGGCGCCATGATGGGAGCATTTGGTGCTTGTTATGCCATCAGAGCTTCGGCAATAAAACCTGTGCCCGAACATTTTTTAATGGAAGATTTTTATATAACGATGCAAGTACATAACCAACATTTACAATGTATTATGGAGCCTAAAGCAGTGTGTTATGAAGATGTACCGGGCAATATGCTTATCGAATTTAAACGCAAAAGCCGCATTGCAGCTGGTAATTTTCAAAATTTTTTTCAATTTACCAATTGGTTATTCAAACCAT
This sequence comes from Bacteroidota bacterium, assembly GCA_041192505.1. Classification (GTDB taxonomy): domain Bacteria; phylum Bacteroidota; class Bacteroidia; order Chitinophagales; family CAIODY01; genus CAIODY01. Next base: position 2,009 of record JBEEMV010000151.1, on the reverse strand, counting down.
TTTCAGCCGTTGGATTTGTTTATATATCACATAAAGTATTGCGTTGGCTTACACCATTTTTAGCCATTATCAGCATTGTGTTAGTGGCCATTTTATCTAATTATTATTTAGTATATTATTATATTTTTTGGTATAAATTTTTGTTCTGGATTTTCTTTTTTGGAGATATTGTTTTGGTGTATTTTAATATACACATCAAGCCATTGCGAATGCTTACTTACTTTTATTTTATGAATGTGGCAATACTTATTGGCTTTTTCAAATTTTTAAAAGGCATTAAAACATCAGCTTGGAAACCTACTGATAGAAACGTGAAAGAATAAGATTTTAAATTAATTTAATCTGGCAAATCTTATTGCTAGCAGTTCTTAATTTATATTTGTAATAATGAAAAATTTAAAGCCTCGAACAGTTTCATTTTTAGCCTCACTTATTTTAGCTTTTGCCTTAGGCATTATTAATTTTTATTTTGATAAAACTTGGCTAACGGCTCTAATCATCACTTTTACAGCCTTTGTTTGCTCTTATTTTATTTATCTTTATTTAGTAGAACAATTTATTTATAGGCGAATAAAATTGATTTATAAATCTATCCACTCTTTAAAATTGGGTAAAGATTTAAAAGATGCATTGGGCGAAAAAATATCTGATGATCCATTAGGCGATGTAGAAAAAGAGGTTGAAAATTGGGGCATAGATAAGAAAGATGAATTAGAAGATTTACAAAAATTAGAAAAATTTCGTCGTGAGTTTTTAGCCAATCTTTCACATGAATTTAAAACGCCGCTATTCAGTATTCAAGGCTATTTACACACTTTAATTGATGGTGCTATTGATGATAAAAATGTAAACAAAAAATTTTTAGAAAAATCTGCCAATAGTGTTGAACGATTAGTAAATCTGGTTTCAGATTTAGAAGAGATTTCGAAACTTGAAAAAGGTGAAATAAAAATTGTTTATGAAGATTTTGATGTACATAAATTAGCCGAAGATGTAATGGATGAATTAGAAGAAAAGGCGAATAGAAATAAAATAAAATTTGGCATAAAAAAAGGAACAGATAGAAGCTGGAAAGTAAATGCTGATAAAGAAAAAATACGACAAGTAATTACTAATTTAATTGATAATTCGATAAAATATGGAAAGCAAGATGGCGAAACGGTAATTAGCTTTTATGATATGGATGAAAATATTTTAATAGAAATTACAGATAATGGAATAGGTGTAAATGAGGAACATTTGCCTCGATTATTTGAACGATTTTATAGAGTAGACAAAAGCAGAAGCCGTGATGCTGGCGGAACAGGACTTGGCTTAGCAATTGTAAAACATATTATTGAAGCTCATAATCAAGTAATTAATGTACGCAGTACAATGAATATTGGAAGTACATTTGGGTTTACACTAAGAAAGGCAGAAGGATAATCAAAGCCACAATTTAATTACCACCACAACTTTTACCGCAATTATTTTTTCAATAGAATTAATTTTCAATTTGCTTTATTGTATTAAATCACAAATGAATTTTGTTTTTTTGTAGAAATAATTACAGATGAAAACAATAATTGAACAAGCTTGGGATAATAGAGAATTGCTTCAACAAAAAGAAACAATAGATGCCATTGAACATATCATTGAAGAATTAGATAAAGGCAGAATACGTGTAGCAGAGCCAACTGCCGATGGTTGGAAAGTAAACGATTGGATAAAAAAAGCAGTGATCATGTATTTCCCCATTCGTAAAATGGAAACCTGGAATGCAGGCAAAATGGAGTTTCATGATAAAATGGAATTGAAGAAAAACTTTGCTGAACAAGGTGTTCGGGTAGTGCCACATGCTGTTGCACGATACGGTGCCTATTTAGCAAGGGGTGTAATCATGATGCCATCGTATGTAAACATTGGCGCTTATGTAGATGAAGGCACAATGGTAGATACATGGGCTACTGTGGGCAGTTGTGCGCAGATTGGCAAGCATGTACATTTGAGTGGTGGCGTAGGCATTGGCG
>JBEEMV010000150.1:0-2607 GCA_041192505.1 Bacteroidota bacterium | reverse complement strand
TTTATTTTTTTTGAAAATGCTGAAACACTTATGGTTAAAGCAAAAACGAGTAGTAAATATTTTTTCATGATTTTTATTATAAATTATTGTTTGATAAATTTTGCGTTTAATTGATTTCCCTTTTCATCAGTAGCTTTTATGAAATAGATACCTGAAGGCAAAAATTCAATATTGATGATTTCAGATTTATGATTTAAGATTGAAATACAAGTTCTACCCAAAATATCTTTTATTTCAATTGTATTTACTAATGACTGATGACTAATAACTATTGACTGCGAAGCTGGATTTGGATAAACAATTAACCCATTTTTCTCCACCACTTCTCCTACTCCATTTCCACAATTCAATCTATTAAAAGTAGGCCAACCAGCTACAAAATTTCCAGTACCATCGGGGCATCGAGCCATTGATACATCAGCCAATTGAGCACTAAATGATATACTATCAAAAGATGAAGTGCCATTGCCCAACATCAACATATCTGCTGTGCCCGATAATTTAAAATTGGTATGCAAATAAGTATTTGAATTAACGCCGTTATCTGCAAATACAACTAAAATATCATGTGCATTTATTGTAGTTGAAGATGGAAAAGGATACTTAGTTGGATTTGTATAATCATCTGTTAAATACAATCCATTTAAACTTAATGGCGTTGATGTATTGTTATAAATTTCAATCCAATCTTCATGGCTTCCTAATTCATTTACACCAAAGCTGGTGTTCTTTGCTAAAAATTCATTGATAACAATATTTCCTTTTACCGCTACTGGAATATTTACTGTAATAGTATAAAATTCATGTTCGGCTCTTTCGGGCGAAAACATTGCTGCATTAGCATTTTCAGCATAAATATAATACTGAATTAACGATGCCGAAGCCGTAATTGAAACACCATAATTGCCATCGCTTGCAGCACCATCATTATGATTACCATCATCATACATAGGTATTTTTACAAACTTTTTTTCGATAAAATTTCTGTATCCTAAAAATACATTTGTAGCATTTACAACATCACAATTTATAGTTACAATATTGCCCAAACTAATGGTTGATGGCGATGAAACCACATTTGAAATACTTGGTGGCACTTGCATAAACAACGAATACGATTGCAAATACGATGCTCTATTCATCATCAAACTATCTAATGCAGGCACAGTTGATGAGCCATTTGGATAATTGGTAGTTAAACTATTTTGATATTGAGAATAAGAATACAAACCATAATTTTCTTTCTGAACGGCTGTATCAACAATGCTTTGCAGCTTTTTTGCTAACGTATCAAATTTATTATTTACAAAAAATTCATTGTTAATTGTTCGCATGTGAGCAATGTACATTTTTTGAAAACGAGCATCAGCCAATAAATTTTTTATTAATGGTCGAGCTGTATTGGTGCTATGCAAAAGTGGTGTCATGCTTCGCATTGTGCTTGGCGTTAAACTGCCCAAACCTGTATTCACAAAGCCTCCGAAGCACATATTCAAATCCCAAATAATTGGATTTAATCTTGCATTTTCATCTCGATACAAATAATAATTTTGAGCAAACAAGCCGCTGTAACTATCTAAATTAACGGTTACATTATTAAATGCCAACATCCAAATGGCTCTATCTACATCTAATACTTTTTCAATTCCAGTAAAATTATTATTGATGGTATCACACAAATCAATTAAATCTTTCCACGATTTTTTTGAAACCATTTCATAGCTATCATAATAATTTGCACTATCCGAATTGATATAAATTAAAGAAGGCAAATGCCCCGAAATAACATTGATAGGGTTTGATTTAAAATAACTACCACCCGATGAATAAAAATGTTTGGTTAAAAATACTTTATTCAAATTTTCATCGCTGGTATAAATGCCATAATAAACGCCATTGATATATACTTCAGCAAAATTACTTTGCGGTGCATCCATATAATTTCGTAAAATTTTATAGCCTAATACTTCACGAACCCAAGTAGGATCGGCATATTCATTTGATAATTTAATATCGCTATATCCTGCATAGTTTGCATTGGTATGTATGTAATCTAAATTGATATGCAACGGATTTTTTTTACGAGTAGAATCGTAAGAACTTTTACCTTTAAATTTTATGCCTACGCTATCAAACAATACTCCGTTTACTTTTACCTGCGATACTAAAAGATAGCCACCAGCGCCATACACGGCTGTATCCATTTGATAATCCCAATTAGATTGATTGATGCTAATTTCAATTTTTTGAATAGAATCAATATTGTAAAATGATGATTGGGCTTTGGCTACAAAGCAAAAAACTAGAATGATAAACGATAATACTATTATTTTTTTCATGCTGAAAGTTAGCAATTAGATGACTATTATTTTACAATTTTTTAATACACAAAACAAGTCATTAATGAATTTGAACAGATTATATAATTCAACTTAATAATTATAAAATTCTTCAACAACAGATTCAAAAAATAAAAAAGGTTAGCCGCTTTTAAAAAGCACTAACCCTTTTTATAATAAAACCTAAACCTATGAAAAGAACGATATTTTTAATTATTTGCAGCGCCTTGATTTACCCAACAAATAATATTATTTTTTTGTGTTGATG
>JBEEMV010000149.1:0-8738 GCA_041192505.1 Bacteroidota bacterium | reverse complement strand
TTTATGAATGCCAGCTTTACCAATTCTATCAGGCGTTTCGAGGCGATAATCAAAATTTGATTTTTTGCCTTTTGGATGATAATTTTTATAATTTGCTTTATGATAGGTTTCTTGATAAACTAAAACTGCATACACATCGGCTTGATGTAATTGCTCATATTCATCTTGTTCTAAAGGTTGCACTTCTATTGAAATATTAGCAAAATATTGCTTCGCAATTTTAATAGCGTTTAAAAAATATTGAATATTTACGGTTTGATTGGCTTCGCCAGTTACAATTAAAATATGGTCGAATCCTAATGTTTTAATAGCTTCAAATTCTTGGTGCATTTGCTTATCTGAAAGCGTTAATCTGTTCACTTTATTATCGAAACTAAAACCACAATAGGTGCAAATATTTTGGCACTCGTTACTTAAATAAACAGGTGCATACATTTGTATGGTATTGCCAAATCGCTTTTTAGTAAGCTGATTACTCAGCAAAGCCATCTCATTTAAATATGGTTTTGCGGCAGGCGAAATCATTGCCATAAAATCTTGCAAAGTGCCATTACCAGCATGTTGCAAGGCTGTTTCAACATCCTTATTTGTTTTTTGTTGAATAGATGAAGCAACTTCATCCCAACTATAGCTATCAAAAATTGTTTGAAAATTCATATCTAATTATTACAACAAAGGTACATTGAATTAAGTTTGAAAATTAAAAGTTCTTTTCAATTATCTGCATCCAATATTAAATTTTAATAATGCAACATGTTAGTTAAAAAGATAGTCCTTATATTTACCAAACTTAAAACTTTATGAAACTATCTTTTCTACTTTTATTTTGTTTGATAATGGCAAAAATTTCTTTTGCTACTATAACTGTTGATTCGGTAAAAACTAAAACCAATACATGCTATAATAATGGAATGGTAAAAATATTTGCCTCGGGCAATCATGCACCTTTCTTTTATCGCTTGGTAAGTGGGCCTACTACTAGGCTTTTACAAAGCAACGATACTTTTACATCGTTGCCAAACGGAAATTATATTGTACGTATTTACGATTCGAATTTTGATAGCACCCAAGCAACTTTTAGCATAACAGGAAATTATGTAGCTCCTAATTTTTTGCCTACATTTCAAAGCCCAATATGCCAGAATGATTCGAATGGACTGATTTTCGGAAACCCAATTATTGGAACAGGAAATACGCCATATACTTGGACACTTACCAATCAATTTACTGGTCGTGTTATCACTCAAACTAATGATACTTTTCATCATATTTCGGTTGGAAATTATATCTTAAAATTAACAGATTCATGCGCTAATTATTCTACAAGATTTTTAACTGTAAATGCTCTTAACAAACATACAATAGCGTTATACTATTCACAACAGATAATTGCATGCAACACTTTCAAATTAGGCTTACAAATAACAACGAACAATATTTATCCTCTTCGAATAAAAACTAAAACTAAAAATAGTGTCAGATTTAGAACTGTTAATATGGCTAATATGTTTTATTATTCAAATGATACATTTTATAATAAAATCTATGGAGATACAATTTTTACAACTGTATATAATATTTGCAATGATAGTTTTTCATTAATAACAATTATCGAAAGCCCATCCACATCTATTTCTAGTTCAGCCTATTTTCAATCGTGTACCTATAAACAAGATTTAGGTTTTAGTATAAACAACATATCATTATTGAATCCTCCTATCATCAGAAAAATACAAAATATAACATCGGGTACAACCTATATTGATACCTTTTCATACAGTAATTATTCTTCGTATTACTTAGTATCTCCTGCAGTAAATGATTCATTTGTTTATTCCATTCAGGATGCTTGTGGCAAGAATTATATTCAAGCACTTAAGATTTCAGCACTTCAAACACCTCAATTAAGTCATTATGCAACCGTATTCGCATCCGATTGTCTCGATTCAACTGCAAATGTCGAAATTGGTTTTTCTGGTTTTTGGTCAAATACAGCTTTACAAATATTATCTGGTCCAAAAAATATTCATAGTTCAAAAAAGAGATTTACATATTCTGATACATTATCATATATCGACACTTTTTTAATTCCCAATATTAACAATACATTCAGTTTCGGTTTCGGTTTGGCTAATTTGGGAATTGGGAAATATATTTACAAACTTTACGATAGTTGCGGAAACCAAATAATTGATTCTTTTATAGTTTCAGCAAACCAAGTTTCAGACTTCATCTACAATTCGAGTTATGCAAAAGGATGTATCATGCAAAATTCAATTTATTTGAGTGGTAACTATACCTTTAGTAGTATAAATAAACTACATAGTAATGCACCATTTAATAGTAATTTTCTTTATAATCTAGATAGTGGAATATATGTAATTCATGCAGTTTGGTTTGAATATGCATATAAAATTTGCAGCAATAAACAATGTACTAGTTTTTTCGATACCATTACCATACTCCCATACATTTATCCAGCTATAAACCATGCCGAAGCTGCTTTATGCAATGGTCATTTAAAAATAGAGTTAATACCCGATAGTTCAACAGGTGTAGCACCTTATCAATATGAAATTATTTCGGGACCAACCTTATTTCCCATTCAAACTTCAAGTATTTTTCAACTTACTAAGCCTGGTATTTATCAAGCCCGAATTAATGATACTTGTGGCAATGCAAGTGTGTATAGTTTTACGGTTGATACTACTTTTAAATTTTCGATATTTCAAAAAGGAAATTTATGTGGCAATGGTAAAGTAGTGTTTAAATGCACCTCTTCGCCTTATTTTTCTTACCATTGGAAAAAAGGAAATACACTGGTAAACATTGGCGATTCTATAATTTTTAATCCATTTACATTTGCCGATACGGGTTATTATTATGTAACCAAATATGTAAATTTTCATGGCTGTATTGATTCAACTACCGAATTTATTTATCTGCAAAAATATTATCATCAGGTTTTATCTCAAACTATTTGTTCGGGCAATCAAATTATATGGCGCAATAAAACACTTTATCAAACAGGCATTTATACCGATACCATAAAAAGTTTGAGTGCATGTGATAGTCTTTACACCATGAATTTGAATGTAATTTCAACTACCTATTCTGTAATCAATAAAACTATTTGCCAAGGTTCAAATTATCAAATGCTTAACGGACATTTTATTTCAACCGCAGGACTGTACTACGATACAACAGTAAACTATCAGCATTGCGATAGCATTATTTCAATATTCTTAACCGTGAATCATCCAAGCGGAAGTTCGAAAACAATTTCTATTTGCGAAAATGATAGCTATACTTTGCCCAATGGAAATGTGGTAAACACATCGGGCACTTATACAGATACTTTAATCAATTATTTAAACTGCGATAGTATTATAAAAACTTATTTAACGGTGCTTTTGGTAGATAGAAATACCATTACTGCTACCATTTGCGAAAGCGATAATTATATATTGCCAAATGGATTAAGTACCCACACAGCAGGCGTATACATTGATACGTTTATGAATCAAGCTGGTTGCGATTCAATTATTACCACTCATTTAAGTGTATCACAAAATCCGAATTTTTATTTCATACACGATACCACTTTGTGTTTGGGTAATCCAATCGTATTAAATGCCTATTTTCCTAATGCAACTTATTTATGGAATGATTCATCAACCCAATCTACTAAAACAGTTTCGGCATCGGGGTTTTATTTTGTAACCGTTACTGTACCACCTTGTAATACAGTAGTAAAAGGCGTTGTAGTAAATTATTTAGATTGTAGTTGTCGAATGATTTTCCCTAACGGATTTACACCAAATGGCGATGGAATAGATGATAAATTTTTACCCATATCAGCCTGCGATTTACAAACCAATAGCTATCAATTAAAAGTATTTAATAGATTAGGGCAAACTATGTTTGCCACTACTGAAATAAGCAATGGATGGGATGGAACTTATAAAAATATATTGCAAGAAATGGGCACTTATATTTTTACTATTGAATGGCTAAACCCTGCCACCAATAAAAAAGAAATACTAAAAGGCGATATTAATTTAATTAGATAGAAATGTTATTTAGCTACTTTATCAGTTCGCTAAATTTTCTTTTTTTGTTGATAAAATATTCCCACACCACACTTCTATTATAATAACCTGTTTGATTGGGGTAAAATGAATCGAGATGAAACACTTTCATTTTTTTCATTTTATACTTAGTAGAAATTAACGCAGGCAATAAATAATAAAACATATAATGCGCCTTTATTACAGCCCAAGCATCTTTGTATTTGCCAGCTGTAAGTGCTTTACATGCTGCAATGGCATCAATCAATGTTCGTTTAATAAATATATAAGGAAGCCTTTGCCAAGGTAAATTTTTAAATAGTAAAAATAATGAGTTTCGAAAATTAAGGTATGTTTTTTTAGGATTGCCTTGTGGCAACATACCACCGCCTACATGGTATACATGCGATGCCGAGCAATATCCAATTGTATAACCAGCATTGCGCAAGCGCCAACATAAATCTACTTCTTCCTGATGTGCAAAAAATAATTCATCTAAACCACCAACTTGATGAAATGCTTTTGCTTTTACAAACAAGCATGCGCCTGTAGCCCAAAAAATTTCAGCATTATCATTGTATTGATGTATGTCATTTTCTATGGTATCAAATATTCGTCCACGGCAAAATAAAAATCCATTTTTATCAATAAAGCCGCCTGCTGCGCCAGCATATTCAAAACTATCTTTTTTATAAAATGAATTTACTTTGGGTTGTGCCGCTGCCATATTCTGATGACTTTCCATGTATTCAATTACAGGCATAATCCAATTTTCGGTAACTTCTACATCGCTGTTTAACAATATATAATAATCGGCTTCTACCCTATTTAATATTTGTTGATAGCCACCAGCAAAACCCAAATTGCTATCATTTTGTAAAATTTTTATGGTAGGATAATTAATTTGAAGAAATGAAATACTATCATCAGTTGAAGCATTATCGCCCACAACAATAGATAAATTGGGGCATTGGTGCTGCATTACACTAGGCAAAAATTGTTGAAGCCAATGCTTTCCATTCCAATTTAAAATAACTACGGCTACTGATGGGTAATTTGTTAACATGAAGTTTTACAAAAATAGAAATTCAAATAAAATATTTGCAATATCTTTAGCCAATAATAATTAAATACTATAATTAAACATCAAAATGAAATCAACTCAAAATTCAGTTGTAAAAATCAGTTATCAATTGCGTACCGAAGTAAATGGCCCCATTGTAGATGAAGCCAATATCGAACGCCCATTTTCTTTCTTATTAGGTCATCACAATGTATTACCAAAATTTGAACAAGCCTTAACCGATCTGCAACAAGGCGATACATTTGCCTTTACATTAACTGCCGAAGAAGGCTATGGTGTTCATAATCCTGAATCTATTGTAGAATTGGATATGAATATGTTTGCCAATGAAAAAGGCGAAATTGAGCAGGATATTATTGCTATAGGCAATATGATTCCGTTGCAAGATAACGAAGGAAACCGCTATCAAGGCACTATTAAAGCACATTATGATGCTAAAGTATCGGTTGATATGAATCATCCAATGGCTGGTAAAACATTATACTTTAGTGGTAGTGTATTAGAAGTAAGAGCCGCTACCAGTGAAGAATTAGAACATGGTCATGTTCATGATGGCACACATCATCATTAATTAATTTCCTGTTTTAAAAAATGGATTTACCGAAAAAGTAAATCCATTTTTTGTTTTAATAAGCTATTAGGCAAATTCACTTCCATTAAAAATTTGTAATTCCGTTTCATAGCCTTATTTTTGCAAATCATTTTTTTTTAATCCATTAATTTTAAAATCACACAATTATCATGAAAGTAACCGTAATTGGCGCTGGCAATGTAGGCGCTACCTGTGCAAACGTATTAGTACATAAAGATTTTTTACAAGAAGTAGTATTGCTTGATATTAAAGAAGGTACAGCCGAAGGTAAGGCATTAGATATTTGGCAAAGTGCTGCTATCGAAAATTATTCATCAACAAGCGTTGGTGTTACTAATGATTATGCTGCTTCTGCCAATTCGGATGTAGTAGTTATTACATCGGGCTTGCCACGTAAACCGGGTATGAGCCGTGATGATTTAATTTCAACCAATGCAGCCATTGTAAGTGGTGTTACCGAAAATGTTTTAAAACATTCGCCAAATGCAATTATCATAGTGGTTTCAAACCCATTAGATGTAATGACTTATTGCGCTTTTTTATCTGCTAAAGTAGATAGCAAAAAAGTATTTGGTATGGCTGGTATATTAGATACTGCACGTTACAAAGCATTTTTAGCTACCGAATTAAAAGTTTCACCAAAAGATATTCAAGCGGTGTTAATGGGTGGACATGGCGATACAATGGTTCCATTGCCACGTTATACTACTGTTGGCGGTATTCCAGTTACTGAATTAATTAGCAAAGAAAAATTAGATGCTATTATTCAGCGTACAAAATCGGGTGGTGGCGAAATAGTAAACCTATTAGGCACATCGGCTTGGTATGCACCAGGTGCTGCTGCTGCGCAAATGGTTGAAGCTATTTGTAAAAACGAAAACAGAATTTTTCCTTGTTGCGCTTGGCTTACAGGCGAATATGGCATGAAAGATATTTATTTAGGTGTGCCTGTTAAATTAGGTAAAAATGGTATCGAACAAATTATTGAATTGCAATTAAATGCTGATGAGAAAAAATTGTTAGAAGATTCGGCAGTTGCAGTTCGTGATGTAATGGGTGCATTAGATAAAATGCGTTCGGCTACTACTGCATAATTCACACAACATTTTAAATTCAAATTTTTTTATTAAAAAAGGCACAATACAATATTGTGCCTTTTTTGTTTTCTATAATTAATGCTACGAACTAACAATTAGCTCAAATCAGCACTTAGTAATTTCATTAATTCCGACCGTGTAGTATTATTTTCAAATACACCTGTAAAGGCAGATGTTGTAGTTACAGAATTTTGTTTTTGAACACCTCTCATCATCATACATAAATGCTTACATTCAATAACCACAGCTACACCTTGTGGTTGCAATGTATCTTGTAAGCAATCTAAAATTTGTTTAGTTAATCTTTCTTGCACTTGTAATCTACGAGCAAATACATCTACCACACGGGCTATTTTGCTAAGCCCTGTAATATTTCCATTGGGTACATACGCTATATGAGCTTTACCAAAAAATGGTAATAAATGATGCTCACACATACTATAAACTTCAATATCTTTTACAATTACCATTTCGCTAAAATCTTCTTTAAACATAGCACTTTTAAGAATGCCTGCTGCATCCATATCATAACCTTGTGTCATAAACTGCATGGCTTTTGCCACACGTTCAGGCGTTTTTTGTATGCCTTCACGATTTGAATCTTCGCCCAATAATTCTAAAATAGATTTATAGTTAGCCGTTATTTTTTCTTGCGCAGGTAGGTTATAGGTTTCTTGTTTTTGATAATTCATGATGGATAATATTATTGTAAAAATAGAATCTTAAAACAACAGATTCATATTTTTGTTTTAGCATATTTAAACCAAAATACGAAAATATAGTAATTTGGGTTAACACATCGGGCATAACAATGCTGCAAATGTTATGAATGCTGGTTTTGAAGATGTGATGATTGGAAGAGCAGAAGATTTATTATTTGCCACGAATGCACGAATAAAAAATTTAATTATTCAATTCGTTTAAAGGAATTTTCGATTTGTTTCTTAATACTTTTCTCACTCATCATTTCAATAAACTGATTTACAGAAATATCAATTACAGCATCTGTTGGAGTTTTTGCGACAATATCTTCTAAAATCAATTTTCTATTTTTCATCGAGAAAGACTCAATATCAATTTTCAGTTTATCATTTACAATGACTGAAACTATTCCTCCATCATCGTCGAAACCAGGTTTAAAAACTGATATTTTTTTTATGGTTTTAAAAAAAATCTTTACTGGTGGCAATCTTAAAGGAATCGAAATAAAATCCTTTTTCAAAATTACGATGTTAGTCAAAATCATATGAGTTGAAACAAGAACTGAATAGATTGAAATGCAAATCATTAAAATATTCAACTTTACATTTTGATTGCTGCATAAGAAAAATAACCCATAAAGCCCAAAACAAAATATCAATAGATATAATGCTAAATTGTATGGCTTGGGATAATATTTTTTTTTGTTTTCCATTTTCAAATCTTCAAATCAACACATCTTCAAATTAAACAACCACCGCACCTTCTTCTTCTTTCAATCGCATAATTTGGTCTAACGCATCAGGCACTACATCGCTGCAAATGGTGATGAATGCTCCTTTTGGCGCATTTTTAATCACGAAGTCGATAGATTCTTTTTCTTGTTTGAATACCGTAACTTTTAAATCTGGATTCACCGATTTTATACCTTGTAAAATCAAATCAATAATTTCTTGTTCGCTTTTGCCACGTAAATTTCTATCCTGACGAATAATTATTTCATCAAATATTTTAGCCGCTTCAGCACCTAACGAAATCGTGTCTTCATCACGTCTATCCCCTACTCCAGCTATCACACCAATTCTTCTGGTAGCTTCTACTTGCTTCACAAATTTTCCAATTGCTATTATGCCATGTGTATTATGCGCATAATCTACCATCACGGTAAAGTTTTTAAAGTGGAACATATTCATACG
>JBEEMV010000148.1:0-2808 GCA_041192505.1 Bacteroidota bacterium | reverse complement strand
AAAAAATTGAAGACGCTAATAAACTTTTAAATCATCCGTATTGCTTATTTGGTATGGTAAATAAAGGCAAACAATTGGGCAGAACAATTGGTTATCCTACCGCCAACATTACACCATTATTATCCGAAAAATTAATACCAGCAGATGGTGTATATGCGGTTAAAATTGAATGTAGTAAAGGCAATTTTAATGGCATGCTAAACATTGGTTTTAAACCCACTATTGATGGTAAAGAGCGTACCATTGAAGTGAATATTTTCGATTTTAATTTTGATATTTATGAGGAGCAAATAAAAGTATTTTTTCATACTTACATTCGTGATGAAAAAAAATTTGAAAGCTTAGATGCCTTGAAAAATCAGCTATTACAGGATAAAGAAACAGTAAAGAATTTTTTTATTGTTTGAATCTTTTGTGCAATTTAACAAATGATTCTTTTTAATGTAATACTGCCCCAACTACAATTAATAAATCACTTGATTTTTTTTGAAAATAAATGGTAAACGGAAAAGATTGCAATCTTATTTTTCTTATTTCGCCCATATACTTTTGAAATTCGATTTTATCATTCAGCAATTTTTCTAAAGTAAAATTCAAATCTGATAAAAATTTACTTCCCAACTCAACTTGCTGTTCTTCATACCAATTAAATGCAGATTCAACATCGTTAGATGCTGCTTTGGTAAACAAAAAACTATACTTCATTTCTTCAATCTCTTTTGCAATTCATCCCAAGATTCGCCTTTAGTAGGATTTTTACCATATTCTTCAAATCGTTCAGCAACAATTTGTTGATGCCAATCGGGGCTTTCAAATTCCATTGAATCTGAAATTGGTAATTGAGATTTTAATTTATTCCACTCTTCTATCGGAATAAAAACACCCGAAGTGTTTCCATTACTATCATGAATATATTGTAACATAAATTGTAAAGTTGAAATTCAAAATTATAAAAAATAAATTACTCATCTAAAATTTAAAGCGGCTGTTTAAAAATGATAATTATAAAACACATAGAAACATAGACAAATGATTATTCAAATAGATTTAGTTTTCAAAAAACGAAGTTTTTCTACTATGTCAGGCTATGGTTTATACTCTTCTTACTTTAAAGCCAAAAAGTAAAATACCATTCATAGTTGCTTTGCAAACCACATAACCAAAATTGCTACTTATTGCTCTATCATTTAATATTTCTATGTTCCTATGTGGTTTAAAAAAATGGTAGCTAAAAACATTCATACTGGCTGCAAACTTCAATAAAAATCTTGTTTACTTTGCAAACTACTAGTTCAAAATAAACCATTATGCATATCGATATTATTTCCATTGTTCCAGATTTATTGCAATCGCCATTTCAGCATAGTATTATGAAACGGGCTGCTGATAAAGGTTTGCTTACGGTTAATGTAGTAAATCTTCGTAGTTATGGTATTGGCAAATCGAAACAAATAGATGATTATGCTTTTGGTGGCGAAGCTGGAATGGTAATGATGATTGAACCCATTGCTAATTGCATCAACGATTTAAAAGCGAAAAGAAATTATGATGAAATAATTTATATGACGCCTGATGGAAAAACTTTCAATCAAAAAACAGCCAACCATTTATCATTAAAAGAAAATTTATTGATTTTGTGTGGGCATTATAAAGGCGTAGATGAAAGGCTTCGTGAACACTTTATCACCCAAGAAATTTCTATTGGCGATTATGTATTAAGCGGCGGCGAACTGGCTGCTGCTGTGGTAGTTGATGCCATTGGTAGATTAATACCAGGCGTATTAAATGATGAAAGTTCAGCCTTGTTCGATTCCTTTCAAGACGACCTACTCTCCTACCCTGTTTATTCCCGACCAGCAGATTTTAATGGTTGGAAAGTGCCTGATGTTTTATTATCGGGTAATCCAAAATTAGTGCAAGCTTGGAAAGAAGAACAATCGATTATAAGAACAACAGAACGAAGACCCGATTTGTTGAAATAATATAAATTTCATACTCACAAATAAATTTCGGAAATTTACCAACTCAAATATCAAAAAATGACTAATCGTATTTACTTAGATAATGCTGCTACAACAAAAGTTGATGCAAAAGTAGTTGAAGCAATGATGCCTTTTTTAATGGAAAATTTTGGCAATCCATCTTCTATTTATTCTTATGGAAGAGAAGTGAAAGCTGCCATAGAAAAGGCTCGTAAAACAGTAGCTACATTGTTAGGTGCTAATCCAGGTGAAATATTTTTTACATCGGGTGGTACCGAAAGTAGCAATATGATTATGCGCAGATGTGTAAATGATTTGGGTGTAAAACACATCATTACATCGCCGTTAGAGCATCATTGTGTATTGCATACAGCTGAGGATATTGAAGCTTTGGGCAGAATAAAAAAGCATTTGGTTGATGTAAATGAATATGGCGATATTGATTTAATTCATTTAGAAAATATGCTAAAAGAATTAAAAGGCGAAGGCGTTTTGGTTTCGTTAATGCATGGCAATAATGAAATTGGAAATTTGTTAGACCTTACTGCTGTAGGCACTTTGGTGAAGAGTTATGGTGCTTATTTTCATTCGGATACGGTGCAAACTACAGGACATTTTAAATTTAATTTAAAAGAAATGCCCATTGATTTTATAACTGGCTCGGCACATAAATTTCATGGTCCAAAAGGCGCAGGCATTGTGTATATCAGCGAAAATGTAAAAGTAAAACCTTATGTAGCAGGCGGCGGACAAGAACGCAATATGAGAGCAGGTACTGAAAACGTAACGGGTATTGTGGGTTTTGCAAAAGCATTAGAATTGGCTT
>JBEEMV010000147.1:0-12557 GCA_041192505.1 Bacteroidota bacterium | reverse complement strand
TAATACATGATTTTTCGAAAACCAATTACAGAGCCTAATTGATTGGCTGTTGAAATTCGTCTTTGTGTTGATTCATATAAACCTTGTATATTTCCAGTTAAAGTTTTATTACCCTTGTTTGAGTTTCGACCAATAAAAAATGAACTTAAGAAAAATAAACAAATCAAAGCACCACCACCATATAATAAAACTTTTTTCTTTGCACGTTCTTCGGAAGATATTAAAACAAAAATTCCAATCATTAGCCCTGCTAAAACAAAAGCGCCTCTTTGCCCAGTTCCAAAAATAAAAAAAATAGAAAGTAAAGAAGCAAATTTAATTAGCATTGGCATCTTTTCCTTTAAGGTATTAGATCTTACCCATATAAATGCGATTAATAGTGGAAGCAATGTGTTTTTTAATTGATTAATATAACCAGGGAATAAATACCTGCCACCAACTTTTGAGTTGTATGATGCCAACCTTAATGTACTTGCATTTTCAATTTCGCCTGCCCCTGTAATCAAATTCATTACCCCCATTAAAAATATATTATAGCCTACGGCGTAATAATATAGAATGCTTAATAATATACTAATGAATATAATAAAGTAAACTAAATTTTTGTAGATATGTCCACCTTCAATGACATATGGTTTCTGTTTCCATTTAAGGTATAGAGCCTCGGTAACTGGAAAAATTCTGGCACCAATTACACTTCCAACAATAAATACAATTAAACCAATACTTAAAAAATAAAAATGTACCGTATCTGATTTGTATCTGTAATCCAATAGTGGTAATGTTCCTAAATAATTAATAAGATTAAAAATCAAAAAAATACTATTTGGATCCAAAAATCTTGGTTTTCTTACCGTAAGGATGTACATTAAGGTAAGTAGTAAAATGGAAATTGTGATGAAAGTATGCATATTCTATCCTGCTATTTTATTGATTTTATCATAGTAATTAATCATGTTTAATCAATTCATTTAATACATCAGCCATTATTCTTGTATGGTTTTTTCTGCTATATTTTTCAATGATATCAATTTTTAGTGTAGGAAATTCATTTTCAATACAATTTTTTAAAACAGCAATTATTTCTTGAATATTATCAGGATGGGCAGTTGTTTTAATTGAGTTGATGCTGGCAACTAATTTTGAGCAACCACCTTGGGGTTCGGCAATACTAATAATTGTTTTGCCAATGGCTACATATTCAAATACTTTTCCTGTAACGGCTGCAAAATCGCCTTCGGGTAATAAAATTAAAGTTGCATCGGCTTGCCCTAAATATTGTAATGCTTCATGATGTGAGTGATAACCATAAAATGTAAAAACTGATTCAAGATTCATTTCTTTTACCAGCTCAACACTTGCTTCGTTTACATTGCCAATAAAATCAAAACAAATTTTGTTTAAAAATTCTTCAGGAAGTTGTTTAACGGCTTTAACCAAATTTTCAAAAACAGCTTTTCTAAATTCCATTACATTGCCCGAGTGTACAATTCGAATACGATTATCTACATTATTTTTTTTAGGTAAATGTTCAAAATCGGCAGGATCAAATCCATTTGATATTTCTATAAATTTATCTTTTGGTAAATTATATTTTGATGAATATATATTGGTTAAAAACTCACCAAAAACAATTAATTTATCTGCTTTCGGAATTATCCATTTTTCTAACAAAGCATTTATGCGCTTATGAAATTTGGTAGGGTAATCGTTATAGGGATAATCTGTCCAACCATCTCTAAAATCAAAAACAAATCGTGTACCTGTAAGTTTAGCAAGCAAATATGCAAGTATTAAACTTGATGGCCCGGGGCATGAACCAATCAATACTTCAATCTTTTCACGTTTTACTAAAAAATAGCCTTTCCATAATGCAAAAGGAAGCCATAGTATTGCCGAATCGGGTATAAAAAACCATCTTCTAATCAGTCTATATATTTTATAAAAAAGCGAAGATTCGTTTACCGCAACTTTTTTTACATCTTTCGCTAATTCATTTTTTTTCGACTTTTTTATCTTTGATATAAATAGTTTTAGCAAATAAAAAATGCGCAATGGATCTAATGTTTCGGTTCTGATTATTACTGCCGTAGATGGAATTTCTTTCAGCAAATCGTAATCTTTAACGGGGTAGAATAAATCTTTTGATGTAAGTACAAATGGCTTCCATCCAAATTCGGGAAAATACTTCACAAATTTTAAATTTCGTTGCACACCAGGTCCGCCTTTTGGAGGAAAAGAATAGGTTATTAATAGTACTTTTTTTGCTGTCATTTTTAAGATTTTATTTTGGGTATTTTCAATACCCTTAAACATAATACAATATGGATAAAATAAAATATACCCATTATTAATGAGTAACCAAAAATGGTACTGTAAAAATCAAATTTCTGAATACCCATAACTATAAATACAACACAAACCGATGTAAGTCGTAATATATCCCATACAAACTGCAACCATTGATAGCCAAACACATTTAAAGTATGTGAATAGGGTGTGGTAACTAATCGTGAGATGTATAGTATGAGCATTATTTGTACAATTTTTGCTGATGCACTCCAATGTTGCCCAAACACTACATTGAATATTGGCGGCGTTAAAAAATAGAATAATACGGTTGGAATAATTGCTAACAGACAAATTGTTTTAAATGATTTTAAAATAAACTGCCTTAATTGGTCGGGTTCTTTTTGCAACCATTTAGAAGATTCGCCTAAAAATACTTGCGATATTGCCATGGTAAGCATATTGGTAGGCAGCCCAATTAAACTTTGCGATAATGCAAAAAAACCAACCATTTCAGCATTGTAATACATAGCAATAAAAATAGAAGGTAATGTAATGCTTGCTGTATTAATAACGGTTGCTATGGTTGAATATTTAGCAAATGATTGATGCTTTCGGAATTTTATGGTGTACAGCTTATTTTTAATTACGTAGCTTAATTCAGCTATATTTAAACGTAAATAATAAAGCTGATAACCTGATGCTAAAAGATACCCTAATATGTATCCAACGATTAAAAAAACTGTAGTATGAAAATAATAGCCTAATACTACCTGTATCACAATCATGGCAATATTCTGAATAGCTTTTGCAACGGCATTATGAGTAAATTCTTTTTTTTGAATATGGCAGCTTTGCAAAGTATAATACAAGGCAATAAAAAATATAGCAATTGGTATTAAGAATTTATACTTATATAATTCTTCAATATTTAATAGCAGAAAAAAATTCTTTCCTACTAATAGCATTAAAAATTCTGATAAAAATAAAACTACTATGCTTATAATTATGGCTGTATAAGCGGTATATCGGGCTTCGGTTGTTTCTTCCTCTAACGGAATGGCCAAATCCAATCTAAAATTAGCTAATGCCCATGGCGTAGTTGATGCTGAAATAAATACGGCAAGCACACCTAAAAATTCGGCTGTATAAAGATGCGTTAAAACAGGTGATAGCAGAAAAACTACTAACTGACCAACCAAAGTTCCTGAAATGATTTTGGTTACATTTTTAATAAACTGACTTTTTAATAAATTTTTTATTGTAATCAAAACTAATGAATCTATTGGTTAGAACTTAGAGATTATTGCTTTAAGATTGCATAATTCTACGGTAGAAAATTAAAAATAATAACACCATTACAGATAAAAAACCACCCATTAATCCACCAATTAAAAAAGCCATAATTTTTGATGATTTTTCAACAGGTAATGGAAAAAATGGTTCATCAATTAATTCAACACTACCCGAAACCGATTTTAATGATAAATCTAACATTTCTTGATTTTTGGCAGTTTCAGAATAGGCAATTGATAATTTCATTATTTCTTTTTCAATCATCGATTTTTCAACCATCGCTTCTTGCGATATTAAATTATGATGTTTGTCTTTAAAATTTGCCAATCTAATTTCAGTAGCTTTTATTAAATCAAATATTGAATCGGTTCTGAATTTAAATGAATCGAAGCTTTTTTTCAAAGGGTTTGCATTTTTCGAAAAATACTTATCTACCAATCTATCATAAATAAATTTAGTTATGTAGTAAGAGATTTGTTCGTTCGAACTAGATGTTTGAATTCTGCAAACCATAGTTTGCGATTCGAAATCAGAAACCAATAATCCCCCCTTTCTTTCGCTTGAATAAATTATGGAACAAACATCTTTTAATGCATACAACTCGTCTGAACTAAATTTTGTAATATCACCATGCTTAAATTTAAAATTACTTAAAACTTCTTTTAGATGAACGTCATTCAATTTGCCCCAACCATCGTTTAAGTTATACTCTGTAATAATATGGTTAGCTAAGTAATCCGATTTACCCTCAATTACTATTTTGTTAAATAATATTTCATTAAGTATTTTTCTTGATGTGGTAATTTCTATTGCCTTACCAATAGCCGAACTTGAACCATCTATACCAAATTGCCCCAACAAATTTCCTAATGGAAATGAATTCACATTACCTACCGAATATTTCATTGTAGCTGTATAAATGGGTGGTTCTTTATAAGCTTTGTAAAATAAAATACCACCTAATAATAACGAGCTTAAAAGTACCACATACCAATAGCTAAGAATACCAAATACATATATTTTAAATTTCTCAATTACAACTTTGAATTCAATTTCATCATTGTATTTTTCTATCTTTATTTCGCTCATTTATCTATTTTTTTTGCAAGTTTGCAAAAGTAATTATAATAATTGTTATTGAGTAGCCTATCATTCAATTCTTTATCATTGCAGTTTTAATTAAAATAATTTCATGCTTTACCTCATTCCTACACCCATCGGCAATTTAGAAGATATTACACTTCGGTCTATTCGTATTTTAAAAGAAGTGGATGCTGTGCTTTGCGAAGACAGCCGATATACAGGCAAATTGCTACATCATTTACAAATTGATAAACCTATGTGGTTGTATCATCAGCACAACGAACATCAAAAAACCGAACATATAGTTTCAGAAATTTTAGCTGGCAAAAAATTAGCATTAGTAAGCGATGCTGGAACACCTGGCATTAGCGATGCTGCATTTTTATTGATAAGAAAATGTATTGAAAATAATATTAAAATAGAATGTTTACCTGGTGCTACATCTATTATTCCAGCAGTAGTACAAAGCGGTTTACCCTGCGAAAGATTTTGTTACGAAGGATTTTTACCACAAAAAAAAGGCAGACAAACTCGTATTAAAAATTTAATAAACGAAACTCGAACGATTGTAATTTTAGAATCGCCACATAGATTAGTAAAATGCTTAGAAGAATTAATGGAGCATTTAGGCGCCGACCGAAAAGTATGCGTATGCCGTGAACTAACAAAAATGTTTGAAGAAAACAAACGTGGTACATTAGCCGAAGTGGCTGCCCACTTTAAACAAAAAGAAGTGAAAGGCGAAATAGTTATAGTGGTAGAAGGTTGTGAATAGTTAAATACATTCTTCTTCAAACAAAATAATTTCAATATTTATTTACATTTGTTTTCCTTTCAAAATCTATAAATGAGCAAAGACCTTTTATTAAAAGCCTGGCGAATGATGTGTTATGCTAACCGCATGGCAGAAGTGTATGAAGAAAATCGTCAAGTAACAAAATATGTACACAGCACCAGCCGTGGGCATGAAGCTATACAATTAGCCACCGCATTTTTATTAAAGCCTTATGATTATGTAAGCCCATACTATCGTGATGAAAGTATGTTGTTGGGCTTGGGTTTTCAGCCTTATGAATTGATGTTGCAATTATTAGCAAAAGGCGATGATTATTTTAGTGGCGGCAGAAGTTATTATTCGCATCCTTCTTCTAAAAGAGAAGATATGCCTTTAATACCGCATCAATCAAGTGCTACGGGCATGCAGGTAATTCCTACTACAGGCATGGCACAAGGCATTCAATATTTAGAAAAAATAAAAATGTTGGCTCATGCCGATAAAGACCCTGTGGTGGTTTGTTCGTTGGGCGATAGTTCTGTTACCGAAGGCGAAGTAAGTGAAGCCTTTCAGTTTGCCGCTTTAAAACAATTGCCCATTATTTATTTAGTACAAGATAATGATTGGGGAATTAGTGTAAGCAGCGATGAATCACGAAGCATGAATGCGCATGAATATGCATCGGGCTTTAAAGGTATGCAACGTGTAAGCTTTGATGCTAGCCATTTTCCAGCCGCATTAGAAGGAATGCGAAAAGCATTTAATTATGCTCGAACTACTCGTAAACCCATTTTAGTACATGCTAAAGTTCCGTTGTTAGGTCATCATACAAGTGGTGTAAGAAAAGAGTGGTATCGTACCGAAGTTGATTTGGCAAAGCACCAAGCCCGTGACCCATTTGTGTTATTAAAAAACTTTTTATTAGATGAACGAATTGCAACGGCTGATGAATTAAATGAAATTTATAATGATGCTGTTCAAGTAGTAAATACAGATTTTGAAAAAGCTACAAATGCCGCCGAACCTGATATTTCAACAGCATTAGATCATATTTATGCGCCAACATCGGTAACCGAAGAAAAAGGAATTCGTTGCCCCGAAGGAAAAGAAAAAGTGGTAATGGTTGATTCGGCTTTGCATGCTGTAGAAGAAATTTTAAGAGAAAATAAAGATGCCATTTTCTTTGGGCAAGATGTGGGCAGAAGATTGGGTGGTGTGTTTAGAGAAGCCGCTACATTGGCCGAAAAATTTGGTGATGATAGAGTTTTTAATACCGCCATTCAAGAAGCTTATATTATTGGTTCAACGGTTGGTTTATCAGCAGTTGGTGTTAAGCCAATTGTTGAAGTTCAGTTTGCCGATTATATTTGGACGGGTGTAAATCAATTAATTGTTGAGGCTGCAAAAAGTTGTTATTTAACACAAGGCAAATTTCCTGTGCAGTCGCTAATCCGCATTCCTATTGGTGCTTACGGCAGTGGTGGCCCATATCATAGCGGAAGTATTGAAGGCACATTAACTACGATTAAAGGAATTAAAATTGTTTACCCAAGCAATGCCGCCGATTTAAAAGGCTTAATGAAAGCAGCTTTCTTAGACCCTAATCCTGTAGTAATGCTGGAGCATAAAGGTTTGTATTGGAGCAAAGTACCAGGCACCGAAGAAGCCAAAACAGTAGAGCCTGATGCTGATTATATTATTCCGTTGGGCAAAGGCAGAGTGTATTTAAAAGCCGATGATACACAATTAGAAAATGGAAATACAATTTGTATTATCACTTATGGAATGGGTGTGCATTGGAGCAATAATGCGGCAAAGAATTTTGCAGGCCAAGTTGAAATAATTGACTTACGAACTTTATTGCCTTATGATGAAGAATTAGTATATACTACCATCAAAAAACATGGTAAAGTTTTATTGGTAACCGAAGAAACTTTGCATAATTCATTTGTAGAAAGTTTGGCTGGTAGAATAAGCCGAGATTTATTTCAGCATTTAGATGCACCTGTTCAAACCATTGGTGCTAAAGATGTTCCAGCTATTCCATTAAACAGCAATTTAGAAAAAGCCATTTTACCAAATGTAGATTTGGTGAGTGAAGCGATTGGGAAATTGTTGGGGTGGTAAATAATATAATGAGCAAAACAAATTAAAACCCATAATGAATAATCAAGATTTTATTAAAGGAAAACAATTTGAAGATTATTTGGAAAAAGTAATTTTCCCAAAAACAGATTATGATTTAGTTGAAAAAACTCATACTCATGAACAGAATTTTAATCGTTATGTAGAATCATCCCAAGCTCCAGATTTCAAGTTTCGTGATAAAAAAACGAAAGTAGAGTTTTACGTTGAAGCCAAATATCGTTCCCGATTTGATTTCAATGATAAAATCCAATTAATTGATTTAGATCAATACAAGCGATATAAAAAATTTCAAAAACCTGGTTGTCCAATATTTATTGCTGTGGGTTATGAAGGAATTGCTTCAAATCCTAATGGAATTAGTATTATTCCATTAGAAGAAATAGACTATAAAGAATTGTTTAAATCAGTGGTGAAGAAATATTCGATAAATCCCAATCAAAAGATTCAATTCTCTGATTTGAAAAATATTATAGAAAGCGAATCAGAAAAAACAGATTCTAAATCTAATTTCGAAAAAGACTCAATCCCCAAAACAGAAAGTAATAGTAACAAGATTAAGAATTCAAAAACTTTAATGCTAATTGCAATTAGTATAGTAATATTATGTTTTTGTTTTTACAAATTATTTTATACTTCACCTTCTAAAAAAATTAAAGAACAGATTACTGAATATTATTCAGCTGTTGACAATAGAGATATTAATGCCTTAGATATGTATTTAGCAAAAAATGTTGAAAATTGGTTTAACAAAAGAAACATATCATCAGATGAAATTAAAAAAGCATCTTTAGAATACTATAAAATAATTGAAAGTTCCGAAACTGAAATCTTATGGGATACATATAAGTTTGAAGAGCTTAATAATGGCGACTTTTCTTGCTCATATAAAGCAATTTACCGAGTAAAATTTAATAAGAGTAACAAACGTAAATCATTTAATTTAATTCTACACACAATTTGGAATAATGACTATAAATTGAAAAGCATTTTTGAAGAGCAACTATGAAAATTAATTTACATAATTGCTATTGTTCATTTTTATATGCAAAATAATTTTGCCAGTCAATCAATTCTATTTAAACAAAAAGCTCTAATTACATTTTATATTTCCAAAGAAGAAATTGAAAGAGCAAATCATCAAGAATAAATTTATCCAACCACTTTTCATTTTCTCAAAATTAGTTTAGTACCAATCAAAATTCTATTTTTGTAAAAATTAATTTAATCCATTCCATGCATTATATCAGCAACGAAAAATTGACCATTGCTCAACTTCAACAACTTGTTTTATCGGATACAAAAATTGCTTTATCTGAAAGCACCATTCAACAAATTAAAAATTGCCGTAGCTTTTTAGAAAATAAATTAGCTGATAACAATCGCTTGTATTATGGTATCAATACGGGTTTTGGTTCGTTGTGTAATGTTCGTATCAATGAAAACGAATTAGAAGATTTGCAATACAAATTAGTAGTTTCAACTGCTTGTGGTATTGGCGATGAGTTGCCATTGCATTTTGTAAAAATATTGTTGTTGCTAAAAATTCAATCGTTAAGTTATGGTTATAGCGGCATTACAATAGAAGCAGTTCAATTGCTGATTGATATGTATAATGAAGATATGTTGCCACTGATTTACAAACAAGGTTCGTTAGGCGCTTCGGGCGATTTAGCACCATTGGCACACATGGCTATGGCAATGATGGGCATTGGCGATTGCTTTTTAAAAGGCAAACGAATGAAAGCCGTTGATGCATTAAAAGCGATTAATCAAAAACCAATTATTTTAAAATCGAAAGAAGGTTTGGCATTATTAAATGGCACTCAATTTATGAGCAGTCATGCGGTTTGGTGCTTAATAAAAGCACATCGATTAATTTATTTATCCGATTTAATTGCTGCTATTTCTGTTGAAGGATTTGATGCTAAATTAGAACCATTTACAGATACCATTCATAACATCCGCCCACATGCAGGGCAAATAAAAACAGCATTAAACATCAACGAATTTTTAAAAGGTAGCGAAATAATTGCACAAGAAAAACAGCATGTGCAAGACCCTTACAGTTTCCGTTGTGTGCCGCAAGTGCATGGTGCAAGCAAAGATGCAGTGGCGCATATTACAAATGTGGTTGAAACCGAAATTAATTCGGTAACTGATAATCCAATTGTTGACCCAGCCAATGATAGAATAATTTCTGGCGGAAATTTTCATGGTCAGCCATTGGCCATTAACCTTGATTATTTGGCTATTGCTGTGGCCGAATTGGCAAATATTTCTGAACGCAGAACTTATCAAATGCTTAGCGGCGCAAGAAATTTGCCTGTGTTTTTAGTTGATAAACCAGGCCTAAATTGTGGTTTAATGATTCCTCAATATACTGCAGCGGCTTTGGTTAGCCAGAATAAACAATTGTGTACACCAGCCTCGGTTGATAGCATTGTAAGCTGCAATGGGCAAGAAGATCATGTGAGCATGGGTGCAAATGCAGCTACTAAATGTGTAGATGTGATGTTGAATACAGAAAGAGTTTTAGCCATTGAATTATTAACTGCTATGCAAGCTTTAGATTATCGCAAACCATTAAAAAGTTCGGCAAAAATTGAAGCTATTAGAAATGCATATCGTGAAGTGGTTCCGTTTATTACCGAAGACAGAGTTTTTCATAATGATATGGTGAAGAGTGTTGAGTTTATTCAGCAATTAGATTTGAATTAAATACAATTTTAAACCACATAGATAAAATAGAAATAATCCCAATTTATTGTAAAAAAATTTATGTGATACTAAGTTGTTCTTGCATGTTCGTAAGAGTGATTATAGAAAAATAAATTTTTAAACATAGTAGTAAAATCATTACCGAATTAATCATTACAGATATGTGATTTTATTTATCCCTAACAATTTAATTCCGCTTTCTACTTTCAGCTTTTTGTAGTTGCCGATTGATAATTAAATTGGTTAAGATTTCGGCAGCATTTAGTTTCGAAAGTGCTTCCATTGCTTGGTTTTCGGCAATATCAATTCGGTATAAAATATGCCACAATTTTTCGGGATTGGTGTTTATTAAATGTGCAATTTCTTGTTGCAACCAAATTGTAATTTTACTCCATTCATCATCTTGTTCAATTGATAAATCGAACCATTTATTAATAGCATCTTTTGGCGATTCATTCCATTCATCGTTTTCCATTCTATAAAATTAATGGTTTAAGTTTTTAAATTTGTGAAAAATTAAATCCATTGAAATTTTATTTCAGAATAATATTAATTGCAATTATTGGCTTATGTATTTCTAATCATTCCTATTCTCAACGAAAAATCAGAAAACATTTTTACAAACAACGTTCGTTTGAAAAATATTTATACGCTACAATGCCCGAATTTAAAGCATTGTTAGATTCGCCAACTGTTTATCGAACACAAATTTATTTCAGTAAAATAAAAAGATATAAAAATGGAAAAGTGAGTTTTACTGATTATCATCTCAAAAAACATAAACTGTATTATTATCCTGCAAGTTGTGTAAAGTTGCCTGTGATAATTCAAGCATTGAAAGAAATAAAAAATCAAAATGATAATACAAATGACACTTATTCGCCACTAAGGGGAAATAAAATCTCACTTACAAAAACAAAATTATTTGTTATTGATAGTAATTATTGTGGCTTCAAAAATCAATCTGAAATAAAAAATGATTGGACATTTGGTGAATATATTAAACGAATGTTAGTGGTTAGCAATAATATATGTTTTAATCCTATTTACGACTATGTTGGAACAGCATCACTTAATCATTACTTTAATTCAAATATTCAACAACGATTTAATTATGCCTGCTCACCAATATTAAATAAACCTTTTAATCGAATTAGAATACATGATTCATTGATTGATTTTTCTAATTTGAATTTTGATTATAACTCTTATACACTTGATTCATCATGGGCTACAGCAGGCTTGCGATATTTAGATGCAAAAGATTCACTTATCAATCATCCAAAATCTTTTGCAAAATCAAATTATATCAGTTTAGAAAATTTGCAAAAACTTTTTAAAAATATTGTTGCTGATAAAATTGATATTAGAAAAGAAGACCGAAATTTCCTACTCAAATACATGAGCATTTATCCTTCCGAATGTCGCCATCCTGCTTACGATGCAAAAGAATATCCTGATAATTGGGGCAAATATTTATTGATTGGCGATGATACAAATTTTCATAAAAGCCCAGTGCATCAATTACAATCCCTCTCTATTGGAGAGGGCAAGGGTGAGGTTGCCAAAGAAAAATTGATGCAATGGGCTGATGATTCTATCCGCATTTTCAACAAAGTAGGCATGGCGTATGGCTTTTTAACCGATTGTGCTTACATAGTTGATTATAAAAACCAAGTTGAATTTATTGTTTCGGCTTCTGTTTTTGTAGATAGAGATGGTACTTTGAATGATGGGAAATATGCATACAAAGAAATTGGGTTACCGTTTTTAGGCAAGTTGGGAAGAGTTTTGATGCAACATGAATTACATCACAAAAGAAAGAGTAAATTTGCAGCGCCAAAAATGGAATACACGGACTAATGAGCTAATGTGATAATATGCTAATTTGCTAATAAAAACACCAATTTTATAATAGAATTAAGTACAATTAGATTAAACTAAAAGAATGACAAAATCGATTTATATGTTTTTAATACTCACTTTTTATATGTTGAGTTGTGGGCAAAATAATTCTGCTCAAAATGCTGATTCTACAAAATCAAAAACGGATACAACCATTGTAAATAGTGCATCCGATGGTAAATTTAATCGAATAGCCCGTTACTGGAGTGGTTTGCATGATGTTGAAAATATTGAGTTAGAAAAATTTAGCGAATGGAAAACCTATTCAAAAAATTTAGATTCATCATTTGCAAAATTGGATAGACGGAAATTTGCAGTAATTAATAATTGGTCGAAAACAGAA
>JBEEMV010000146.1:0-11926 GCA_041192505.1 Bacteroidota bacterium | reverse complement strand
TTAATTCTTGAATACGTTCTTTTTTATCTTGTATGTTCATTTTTTGTTTTTATCTAAAATACACTCTACTGCTAATTCGTAACCAATTGTTCCCAATCCTATTATTGCCCCATCACATTTTTCTGAAATTAAATCTATATGTCGGTATTCTTCACGTTTGTAAACATTACTTATATGCACTGAAATTGTTGAGATATTAATAGCTGAAATAGCATCCGCCATTGCAATTGATGTATGTGAATAAGCACCAGCATTGATTATTAAAGCATCACAATTTTCACCAGCATACTGAATAGCATTAACTAATTCATCTTCATTATTAGATTGATAAAATGAGAATTCAATTTCAGAAAAATTATTTTTTAAATTCAAATTAATATCTACTAAACTTGAATTACCATAAATATTGGTTTCTCTGTTTCCTAACAGATTTAGATTTGGGCCATTAATAATGCTAATTTTTTTTATCACTTTTATTGTTCTAAATCGCTACTTAATTTGAATCTGCAAATTCTATTATTTCCTTTGTCGGCTACATAAACTACACGTTTAAAATAACAAACTCCACTGGGTTGATTAAATTGAAACGGACCATTTCCATGTCCACCAAATGATGCAATTATTTGTTTGGTAATACCACTGTTTGCAGCAGGGTTAACGCCTTCAAAACCTTTAGGTGTAAACTGATACAAAGAATCTGTTGTTTCATCAACCACAAATACATAGCCTGTGGCATCGGGTGCAACATATATATCGCTTGGTTTTTTAAACCGAAATGATTCATATAAAAATCGGTTGGCTTTTGAATAATCAAAATTTAATAATGCTTGATTTTCACCATAACTAATTCCAGCATCTACATCGTTAAATTCCTTTATTTGCAAAACTTTATATTCGGCAGATGCAGATTGTTGTACTAAATAAAACCAATTGGGTGCATCTACATATTGTTGTGGTGGTACTTGCGAAGTGGCTATGGCAGCTACATCTAAAGTAGATTTCAAATTACTATTGGTTGGATTTAATCCATTGCAATAACCAACATTGCTTCCATTTTTATCAAAAATTAAAACAGAATTATCTGGAATGGCAACTGTAGTAACTAAATTTTTTGGTCCTTTTCGGCTTACATAAATTCTATTATCAGATAATGTAGCAACGCCTGTAAATTCAACTTGTTCATCGCCCACACCTCTAAAGCCTTCTGTATTACGGGTTGCATCGCAAAATGGATGAATTAAAGTGTCAACAAAGATTGGACCCGATGCTGAAGATGCATGATAGAAATGATATACAGCTGGAAGATTTTCTAGTGTACCATTGTTATCAATATCTTTATAAATTCTGCCGCAAACGTAAGTGTGTTGTCTTCTATCCTGAATAATATCCGTAGCGCCAGGAATATTGATTTTAAAATGTTCTTCACCTTTTAAATCTAAAATATGTACGCCATTATCATCTATTACATATACCATTTCATCAAAACCAACAAATACATCTTTTGGGTTCGAAAAGCCATTCCATGAGGGTTGTACAGGTACATAGCCAATATTTGTAGGATATAATTTAGGATCGATTCTGCCTTGTTCAAATACTTGGTTTACTTGATCGTCTTTCTTTTTTCCCAATAAAAAATCACAACTACTACAGCAAGCAGCCAGTATTGTTAAAAGAAAAATATACTTAAAATTCATTTTGATATTTTAATTTCTGAAAGCGTAAAAATAATTCATTCAGATTACTAAAGTGTTATTTTTTGAAAATGAAATCGTATAAAATTTATTTTCAGAAAATAGATATAATTGAATACCTATTTTATTTCAGTACCACAAAAATTCCATTCTGAATTTTTGTTTCAGTTTTGATTTGATAAAAATAATTACCTGCTGTAAAGCCTGATGTATTTAGCATTCCAATGCCTTCAAAAATAAAATGCTGTAGTTTTTTTCCATCAGCATTATAAATAGTGCATTCAGATTTTTCGTTGCTACTTTCATTTTTTAAATAAATATTTCCACCACTTAAAACAGGCGAAGGATACAATTTTATAAATGAAGTAGAAGATGCAGTTAAATTATTCTCACCAACAAATGAGCCACTGCTGCGGCTTGTAACCACAATTTGCGCTGATTGATTTAATGGAACTGCATTCGCAAAACTCAAACTGCCATCTGTAGAAGCATTGGCTGTGGTGGCTGAATCAATGGCATTGCTCCATGTATTGCCATCTGCATTCCAATTGCGTTTGAACAAATTAAATTGATTAGGATGTGCTGCATCATTCGCATTTATTCCTCCTACTTTATTCAAATCCATTCCATTCAAATTTGCAAATGAATTGTTGCTGCCATAATTATCAATAATCCAATAACATCTGGAAGCATTGCTAGCATTGGGTTCTTGGTCAGGATGTAAATTTATTCTGCTTACTACCACTTCGCCATTTGGATTTGGGTTGTCGAAATTTAAAGTGCAGCCAGTGTTTCCAAATAAAATATTTCCTGATGAAGTGATATTCAATCTACTACTATTGCCACCGCCCAAAGGTGCAGTGGAACTGATTCTCACAGCCGAAGTAGAAGGTGAAGCATGATTTATTCCAACCTTATCTAAAATCAAACCGGTTGGTTCGTTGAATTGATAATACGCTATCAAACCATTGGTGTTGGCTGGTTTTGTTAAGTGCATTTGTTCACGAATTTCATTTTGCGAAAGCGACCGATTGTAAATGCAAACTTCATCCATCAAGCCACCAAAATTTCTATTCGTTCCATTGCTGCCATCAACGCCTAACATGAACGCATCATTCAAAGTTTCAACAGGATGTGAAGTGGTGTTAGTGGCTGCAATGCCGTTCAGATAAAGCGTTGCGGCTGTTGGTGTAATCACCAATGCAATATGATTCCATTGATTAGCTAATAAATATAATCCGCTGCTCCACCACCAATTATTGTTTTGCCAATGATAACGCAATTCTAAATCGTGCATCAAACTCAAACCATCTGCTGTGCTATTTCCTCTCATAAAAACTAATCCTTCGTAATCATTTTGTGTAGCGTTGGGTTTTAACCAAGCTGTAAGTGTTAATGTATTTGTTGGAAAATTCAATGGGTCAATTGCTGCCGAAGCATTATTGCCATTGAGTTGTAAGGCATTGCCCGGAATGGTATCAACCGAACAATTATCGCTGATGCTGATAAAATTATTGATGGTTTGTGCATTCGTTCCATTCACATCGCTTACTGTTAAACTCACATTGTATTTGCCCGGATTGTGATAAACAACTTTTGGCGAACGCAAGGTGGATGAAGATGGAGTGCCACCAGGAAAACTCCAATTCCAAGTTGGATTTTGATTGCTTAAGGAAGAATGGTCAACAAAATAAAATGTATCACGAAGACATTCTGAAGTTTGTTTGTCAACAGAAATTTGAGCAACTGGTGCGAAGCCACTTTCGTACAAGTCGCAGCCATACACACTTCTGTTCGTTCCTTCATACACTTTTTGATTTTTGTAATTGATAATTAATTGTGTTGAAAAAGTGACAGCAGGCAAACTATCATTAAACAATTGCCAATCATTCATCGTATTATTACGATAATAAACTGCTCTTCGTGTGCCCAAATAAACACCGCCATCGCTACCTTTTTGATAAATAATATTGGTTGGATATTCACCATTCAAAGTTGGTGTAGTGTAGTTCGTCCAAGTGCTTCCACCATCATTCGATTTGTAAACTTTGTACCCATTTAAGTTCGGATAAGTTGAACTCATAATCGTTCGAGCAACCCAAACTTGATTAGCACTATCGCCCACTGCAATATCAAATGGCGCATAATAAGTGTTGTTGAGTAAAGTGTTTGATGGCGTAATGTTAACCCATGTAATGCCCGTATCTATTGATTTGTAGAGATGTTTATTGCTCCACCAACTTGAAAAAGTACAAGCATAAATTGTTTTTCTATCCGATGCAATTTCGATGGAAGCAACTGTTCCATCAGTGAATTTATGTAATGCTGTAAAGTTTGCACCACCATCCGTTGATTTCCAAATGCTGCTATCATTACCCAAAAAAATTGTGTTATAACAAGCTGGGTCATATTCCATTTCAGCATCTTCGCCCACCACATATGAGGAAGATGGTTGCATGCCATTGGGCAATTGAAAGTAGCTAATGCTACGGTTTCCACTCAATTTGAATTTTCCGTAATCACAAAATATTTGTCGCTCATTACCATAATTTACATTGCCCAAAATATTATCGCCACCCATTGCACTCACCCAACCATTGTTGTAAACATTGTTGTCTTTAATCAAAGTTCCGTTGTGATAAGCACCGCCAACAAACACATCCGAGCCGTTCCAATAGCCCATTCCAAAGCCCCAAAAGTCAGAGCCAGCAATGCCATACATTTTTCTGTCAATCGTATCTCCAAAAGTTTTTGAATAAAAAATTCCACCATCACAAGCCATCCAAAAATCATTTCCATAAAAATTTAGGTCGTGAATATCAGCATGCACATAATTTATGTTTTGCGATTCACTCCATTTAGATGGACAAGTAAAAGTGTTGCCACCATCTTTGCTCACCCAATGATTTACTGCTCCGCAATGCACTTCATTACTATCGATCGGCGAAATTGCTAAAGCCAAATCATAATAATATTGTCCGCCATCATCGCTGCCATTTTTTGCCCAAGCACAAATATTAATGTTAGAAGTAGCATTTGGTGCACCTCCTGGCCCAGTGCCACAACATTTAAATGTCCATGATTCACCTGCATCATGACTTACATAAATGCCATACAAACCTTTTCCACCGTTGGCATCGCCCGTGGTGTATGCATAAATAATATTAGGCGCAGCAGGCGTTACAGCAATTTCTGCTCGTTTATTTTCATCACTTCCTGTGGGCAATGGCCAGCCATTTGTTCTGATGGTAAAAGTTCTTCCGCCATCAGTTGATTTGAAAAATTGAGTAACAGAGCCTGTTTGCAGCACAGCGTACCAAATTAAAGTATCATTAGTTTTCACTTCTAATTCTTGCCATGCACCACTTTGAATTAAATTCCAATTTTGTCCAGCATCATCAGTTCTGAACAAACCATTATCACAAGCAGCTAATAACACTTGATTGTTTTGTGGATTCATTTTTAAATCACGAGTATAATGAGTTGCATTCTGAAAAGCTGTGCTGCCCGTGGTATTGAAGGTTAATCCACCATTTGTTGTTTTGTAAATTTTTTGTCCATCGCTAAAATAAACTGTGTTGCTATTGCTGAAATCGATTTCCAAAGCATACACTTCAGCAATCAAATCGTTTAGTGTACAACCCTTCCAATGTGCACCTTTATCAATCGTTTTCCAAAGCCCTGCATTGGCACTGCCTGCATACAAAATATTTGTGTTGTTCATGGATTGTTCAACCGTGTAAACATGCGCTGCGCCTGCTGCGTAGCTTGCACTGGCAGATTCTTTATCAAAATCAAACGGGCCAAAACATCGCCAATTTGAAGTGGCTGATTTTTTTCTTTGTGCAGAATTATTTTGAGTTGTAGCGTTTCTGTTTTTAATTTTTTGCAAATAATCTTCCTGATTTTTTTTCATTTCATTGCTCAATGGTTCACCGAAAACAGTACCATTATAATCACGAGAAATGCGTTGTAAAAAGTGTTTATAATATTGCGTATAGCCTGTTTTTTGAAAAGGATGCGTTTTGTAATAAACATCATGTGCCGCTACCACATCGCCAATGTTGGGCTTTGGTGCATACATCATTTTTGCCCATTCCGGAATGGTTGAATCATTCGCAAATTCTTTCAATCGTTGGGGTTGAGCAGTTAGCGTAAATGCCCAAAAAATAAGTGTTGCGGCTGTAATTATTTTTTTCATTGGTTGAAGATATGCTAAATTAATTTTAGTTTAAAAAGTGGTGAATGATGAAATAGGTGCGGTATTTATTGCAAGCTTCTAAAAAACAACCTTTTATTTTTATTTGTTCGCTACATAAATACATTACGCATTTGTATTTTTACTTTGTGGCGTAAAATTTTAAACATCTACAAAAAAATCCATGAACTCATCCGATATAAAAAAAATAAAATCCGAATACGATAATAAATTTCAGCATTCGTATCAACAATTAAATAAAGAGCAAAAATTAGCAGTGGATACCATCGAAGGACCAGTGCTGGTTGTAGCTGGGCCAGGCACTGGCAAAACACAAATTATTGCTGCCCGAATTGCCAATATTTTAGCAAGCGGTGTAGATGCAAAACCGCATAATATTTTGTGTTTGACTTACACCGATGCAGGCGCAATAGCCATGCGAAAACGCTTGTTGGAGTTCATTGGGTCTGTGGCACACAAAGTAAATATCCACACTTTTCATGCATTTTGCAATGATGTAATTCAACATCATCCGCAGTTTTTTTTGAAACGAGAAAGTGAGCCTGTAAGCGATTTAGAAACGGCTGAAATTTATCATCAATTATTAGATGAATTGCCCGAAGGACATAGCTTACGTAAACTAAAAGGCGATATTTATTATGAAGCCAAACGATTAAAAAATCTTTTTTCGATGATGAAAAAAGAAGATTGGACTGCCGAAAAAATTGTGGAAGCCATTGACAAACACATTACTGATTTGCCTTTGAAGGATGAATACATTTGCAAACGTGCTACTGGCGAATTTAAAAAAGGCGATGCAAGAACGGATAAAATTCAAGTAGAAGTTGATAAATTAAATTTGCTAAAAGATGCGGCTGCATTGTTTGAAAAGTTTGATGCTAAAATGGTTGCCCGAGCAAGATATGATTATGATGATATGATTTTGTGGGTGATAAAAGCATTTAAAGAAAATCAATTATTGTTGTTGGAATATCAAGAACGATTTCAGTATGTGTTGGTAGATGAATTTCAGGATACAAGCGGCTCACAAAAGGAAGTGTTGGAATTGTTGATTAGCTATTGGGGGCAAGATGCAAACGTATTTATTGTGGGCGATGACGACCAAAGTATCTATGAATTTCAAGGTGCACGATTAGATAATATTGTAAGTTTTTATGAAGGTTTTGAAGAATCAATAAAGCCTATTGTATTAACCAATAATTACAGAAGTACACAAAAAATATTAGATGCATCAAAGGCAACTATTGATAAAAATAAACAACGATTAATTCATCTGATAAAAAAAGAAGGATTAGTGTTAGATAAAAATTTGGTGGCATCTCATCCCAAAATAATAGCCGAAGAAGCGCCAACACCAAAGATTGTAGAATATTACAATAGTTTTCATGAAGAGGCTGACATTGTAATGCAATTAGAAAAATTGCACAACGAAGGAAAAAATTTATCGGAAGTGGCGGTGTTGTATTCGCAACATAAACAAGCAGCCAACATTATAAAATTATTAGAAAAAAAACGCATTCCATACAACGTAAAAAAACGAGAAGATTTACTAAAGATTCCGTTGGTAAATTATTTTGTAAATGTGTTAGAATATCTGCAAAAGGAAACCAGTAAAGCATTTAGCGGCGAAGAAATTTTATTTCATCTAATGCATTATCCTGCTTTGCAAATCAATCCAGTTGATATTGCATTGCTTAGTTTTCATGTAGCACAAAAACCAAAAACCGAAAAAAAACAATGGCGTTTGGTATTAGATAATGCTTTAGAAATAAGCACTTTGAATCTTTTGTCTCAAAATAAAATAATTCAGTTGGGCAATAGTTTGAATAAATGGTTAACCGAAATGCAACAACTTACTTTGCCTATGTTGTTCGAAAATATTATTTACGATAGTGGTATTGTTGAATATATTCTGAATTCGCCCACACGAATTTGGGATATGCAAGTGCTCAATTCTTTTTTCGATTTTATTAAAGAAGAATGTGCTAAAAAACCACGAATGCATGTGAAAGAATTTTTGGCAATGCTGGATGAAATGCATGGTGAAAGCATTGAATTACCTATCAATAAAATAGTAGCGCAAGAAAACGGTGTAAATTTTATTACAGCACATTCATCAAAAGGATTAGAGTTTGAATATGTGTTTTTGATGGGTTGTACCAACGATTTTTGGGAGAAAAAACGGGGGCAAAATGGGTATTACAAAATGCCCGAATCATTAGTAGGCGATGATGAAACCAATGCCGAAGAATCGAGCCGAAGATTATTTTATGTAGCCATAACAAGAGCGAAAAAATATTTACAAATTTCTTATCCAGCAAAAGATGTAAAGGAAAAAGGAAAAACAGCAACCTTATTTATTGCTGAAATAATGGATAAATGTGTGTTCGAAAAAACAAGCGTTGATGAAGCTACGGTGATGGAACAAATTAGATGGTCGTTTGAACCCAACCCACCTGTAAATATTGAAGTGTTGAAAAAAGAATTTTTAGAACAACGATTAAAAAATTTCTCGTTAAGTGCTTCGGCGTTGAATAAATATTTGCGATGCCCTGTGGCATTTTATTATGAAACAATTTTGCAAGTGCCATCGGCGCCAAATGATAGTTTGGCATTTGGTAATGCGGTGCATTATGCTTTAGAAATGTTGTTTAAGGATATGCAAATAAATGATAAAAAAGAGTTTGCGCCCTTAGAACAGGTGATAAAGAATTTTGAAAAAAGTATGCACAAGCAAGAAGAGGCTTTTACCGAAAAACAATTTCCTAGGCGAATGGAATTGGGCAGAAAATCATTAACCGAATATTATAATCATTACATCAACACCTTTAATAAAATGGTGAGCATTGAAAAGATGATTCCGAATATTGAAATTGATGGTGTGCCATTAAAAGGTAAGATTGATAAAATTGAATTTGATGGAAACAATTGCACCGTGATAGATTATAAAACGGGCAATGCAAAACACAGCATTAAAGATAGTTTAACGCCGCCTACCGATAAACAACCTAATGGTGGCGACTATTGGAGACAAATGATTTTTTATAAATTATTGATTGATAATTATCCATTTAACACCTGGAAAATGGTAGAAGGTATATTTGATTTTGTAGAAAAAAATGAAGAAACAAAAGCCTTTGTAAGACATAAAGTTATCATTACACCGGATGATGTAAAAGTGGTTAGAACCCAAATAAAAGATAGCTACAATAAAATAATGAACCACGAATTTGCACAAGGTTGCAACGAAGAAAAATGCCAATGGTGTAATTTTGTAAAAACAAATAAAGTGAATAGAGCACCAGAAAAAACGGATGAAGTGGTGGTGATAGGATAAGTTCGCAATCTGAGATTGCTTTCAGCAGAAGCGTAGTCGGAGACTACGCTTGTCAAATACAAATTTATATTACGTTTGCCAGGAATTAATAAATCAAACTATATGCATTACAACGAAAGAGTAGATAAAATTTTTAATATTTCATTACACAAACATAGAACGCTAAGAACTTTGTTTGATGTTTATTCTGCTGAATGGAATCAAACCACATTAGAGCAAAAAAAAGATTTGCTTGAAAAAATAATTTTGTCAGGTTATGCTTTAGAAAACTGGATTGATGATTACTACAATTTCTTCGTTAACGAACTTAATAAAGAAAATGCAGTTGAAAGCATTGATGAGGCTTTGTTGTTGATTAAACCTTCATGTAAAAATGAAACTGTGATTGCTGAAATAAACAAAACAACAAAAACTAATCAATGAAAAATAACGAAGAAAAAATAAATAATATTTTGCTTAAGAAAGGATTTGAGATTCTTTCAGAAAGAGCATGGAAAAGGCTTGCATTTTCATGGCTTGCATTTGTTCCATTTACATTAAATGAACCTATTTTATTTTTTATTGAAGCGGTATTTAGTAAAAATATTTTACCCCAAAAACAGTTTTCAATTTTCATTTGTTTGAGTAATGATTACAATAAATCAACAGTAATACTTTCATTAAAGGACTACTTAAAATTAACGGAAGAGGAAATTGTTGTTTGTTTTTTGAAAAATAAACTAGGTACAAATAAGCAAGCAAAAATGTTTTTCAAATTAATGCATAAAGCAGATAAAGAGTTTTTGTCTGGCGATATGGAGTTCGACAAAAAAGTAAAACAGATTCATTACAAGAACATTATTGAGAAAATCGAACGTTATTGGAAATTAGATAATGATACAGCAAAAATGATTGTGAGTGTTTTAGTAAGGCATTATGGTGTAAACTTTCAAGATTACGATGACAAGAATACAATTGCATTGCCTTCAGCAATAAAAACAGTTTTTATGCTTGGATTAATCAAGCAAGAAACACCAAAGGCTTTACAAACAAAAACTAGAAAGCTATTCCCATTATTTCCAGAAATTTACGATTATGCAATTGGCGATATTGCTTCAAATTTTTGTTACAAAATGAATGAACCGTTTTGTGAAAAATGTTACATGAATAAAGTATGTCCTAAAATATTTTAGAAAATATGAAAATGGAAAAAGAAAAATTTTTGATGGATGAATTTTGGAAATTGGCAATTCAAGATGCTTTTAGAACAAGAAATCGAAGTTTTCCAGTGTATAAAAGTGACTTGGATGAAAATGATATTAGGAAAACAGAGTTGAAACAATCTTTAAAAGAGGGAACCATTTTGCTAATTAATCAGTTGCAAAAAAAAGAAATTACTGAGCAAAATTATATTCCCAATTTGGAAGTAATCAGACGAGAAATTGAGTCAAAATACAAAGACATCCTCCACCACGAAAAATTTCGTTTTGGCATTCTACAAAAATTGGTAAACATGTATTTGAAATACCTTTGGTGTTCTAGCTTAATAAAGTTCAATCCTCCACATTGCCCAATTGATGGAATTGTTATAAAAAAAATCAAAAAAGAAAATGAATTTATATGGACTGACGATAAGTTTACAGATGAAAAATATCAAAGTGTAATAAACATACTTAAAGAACTAAAAAATAAAGAAGAATCATTTTCAGAGTGGGAACTTAGAAATTTCAATAGTAGATAAATGGATTTTATATACCAAACAAACGTAGTATAAAAACATGTATTCGACAAGCGTATGTCCGTCAACCTTGATGTTCTGTCGAGTTTGCAACTCGACACACTTACTTGTCGATTTGAAATCGACATGATATATTTCCGATTACAAATCGGCTATTAGCCTTACCAAGTTACAAACTTGGCAGAACGATTTCAACTCCCCAGACAAAAGTATTCTAAAAATATATATTCGACAAGCGTATGTCTCCTACTACGCTTGTCGGGGTAAAGGACACTCATCTCGGCGAAAATAAAACATGAGCCAAATAGTATCCTATAATTGCACCTGCTGTGTAACCAATTAAATATCCTGCAAAACTAGCAGTTGCAGATTTACTAGCTATTTTTCTGGAATTCATATTTTCGTTTTGAATTAAGGATGCCTTTTTTATTTGAGTTGAATCAAGAGAAATATTATCCTTAGTCTTTGATTTATAAAAAACTGCACTACAACGATAACATGAACTTCCAGTAAAGCTTGGAGGTATTTCTGCTGTAATATTTATTAAGTTAGCATTTAGTCCACATGCATCTCGTTTCAAAATATTAATTGCATCCTGTTCTTTACAAATTGTTGAAAAACCAGAATCTCCTAATTTTATTGCACACAAAGGCACAAAGGACACAAAGGAAATTTTAAAGAAGTTATTCGTTATTAAGTTATTGGTTACTAAGAATGCAAATACACTAAACTAAATTGCAAAGAATCTAATACAAATTACAGTGATGTAAGATTGAATTGTATTGATGTAAAATCTATGCAGAAAAAAAAGACCTGTTTGGCTGAAAAGGCTTGTTGAATAAGGGTTGCACCTTAAAATATTTATTGTATTAGATTTATGAAAATTAGCCAATGGTAGCAATTGACAATGATGTTTTTTATGGTTTATCTTTACCAAAGAATAATTTATAAATATAAAAGCA